>DVHV01000014.1 GCA_018711775.1 Candidatus Onthocola stercoravium
TTTCCCCCTGAATGATAAATTAATTATACCAAACAAATGTATGTAAGTCAAGCAAATTTTTCGAAAAAGTATGACTTTCCTATTATACAAAAAAAACACCATTTATATTATGGTGATCTTTTTCCTAAATTATACTTCTTGCACAACTGCAATAATCATTGGCTTACATTCAGTTTCTTGATATAAATAATCACTTAACTTTTCTCTTATTTCTACCTTTATTTGATTGAAATCGACATGAGTTGGAGTTATATTTCTATTAATTATTTCTTCACAAATATTTTTAATTTCTTTAATCATATCTTGTGAATCTTTAACATAGATAAATCCTCTAGTTGTAACTTCCGGACCAACTAATAATACTTTGTCATGTTTATCAACAGTTGCACTAATTAAGACAATTCCATTTTCTGATAACATTTCTCTATCTTTAATAACTAAATCTCCGATATCATCATTACTTGTTCCATCAATTAAGACATCATCTATTTTGACTTTAGCAAAATTATCCACTAATTTTCCATCAACAAATGTTACAACATCCCCATTTTGTTTAAGTAAAATATTACTATCAGAAATATGTAGAGCACTAGCCAAATTAGCATTATTGACCATATAACGATATTCCCCTTTAACAGGCATATAATATTTTGGATTTATAAGTTTAATCATAAGCATCAAATCTTCTCTAGATGCATGATGTAAAATTTCTTTATCACTAGGGATAGTTTCAATATCACAACCAAACATAGCAAGTTCATTTTGTAATTTTACTAAAATCTTTTCCGTACTATCATATCTAGGTTCTGCAAAAACGATAGTATCCGTATTTTTTAAAGTAACAAACTTATCATAATTATTTAGTATTTTATTCATATTAGCATAAGGTTGAGTCTTATCATCCATAATTAAAAGAATCGCATTATCATCATTAACATTAGACAAATCTCCCAAAATCTCCGGATTAAAATCTAAATACCCTTCCTTTTTACTAAAATTAACCACATTTTGTAAACGTTTACCCATGATTACAATCTTTCGATGACTATTAGCGGCAGCCTCAAAAATTTCCGCAATTGTATATAAATGACTTGGTAAAACAGAAAACAAAATTCTTTTATCATGATGGTTAATTATATCTTTCCAATACTCTACCAATCTATGCTTCGGTGAAGTATGCCCATTTTTTTCTGCAAAAGTTGATTCACACATCAAGCATAAAACACCTTGTTTTCCAACGTAAGCGATTTTACCTAAATCCATATCATAAGACCCTTGCATACTTGGATCAACTATAAAATCTCCAGTATAACATATTGCCCCATCTTTAGTATTAACAACATACATTACTGCATCAGGACAACTATGAGCAACTGCAATTGGAAAAATTGAAACAGTTCCAAAATTAATCTTTTTATGTGGCTTAATCACGATAATATTTGATTCACTTACACCATCTTCCATAAGTTCAAATTTAGTAAAATTTGTTGCATATACTTTAAGTTCAGGTATATCTTTTAATAAATCCGCAACAGCTCCCATATTTTCTTTATGTCCATGGGTAATAAATAATCCTTTAATTCTCTTACGGTTTCTTACTAAATAACTAAAATCTGGCATTATATAGTCAATTCCTAATAAATTACCACTAGCAAACTTTATGCCAGCATCAAATACATAGATTTCATCATCCACTTCAATAACATAAGAGTTCTTTCCACTTTCTGAAAGTCCTCCCAAACCAAAAATCTTTATTTTACTCAACATAATCACCTTCTAAAATTAAAAAAATAAGTTCTTCGGTAATTAAATTATACCAAAAAACCTATTTTAAATCAACTTCTTTCTTCGCTTATCAGTTCACTTATTTCGACAATTTCTAAGTCTTTATATATAATACTATTGATAATTAACTGAATATTTTTAGTATCAGTATTTTTGCTAACATAATATATATCTCCACTCTCAATATTATTTTTAATATCTATAACAGTACCATTATTTATAATTTTCTCTGTATTAACTAAATACTTACTATTCTTTTTACAAATATCTAAATTATTATCAGTAACATAACAAATATTAGGATTATCTGTATATTTATTTAAAAGAGAATCTAAATCATTAAAACTATTTACCTCCCCATTTAACTGTTCTAATTTAGAATCCTGAGTAAAATTATCCATTGTAACTACCACACTAGCAGCAATATTACTATTAGCAAAAAATTCAACAATTTCAGAATCATACTCCAATATGAAAGCAACACTTGACTTTAATGGATTACCTTTAGTTATTATTTTATCAACATTACTATTTAAAGAAATATCAGGAAAAGTTATATCGTACATCAAATAATATGAATTAAATATTTCCATATCTTTCATATTATAATAACTATCCTTAACATCAACTACTTGCCCATTTAAACCAGGAATAATATAATCTCCTTCAATTATAGCATTGACACTAGCAATCTCATAAGTATCCTTTTCAGCCTCAATTTGTTTATATAATTCATTATTCTCCAACATATAACTAGCAATTTTCTCTGTATAAAAAAAACTAAACAATACTATGGCAATAATTCCAATATTTCTAAAAAGCTTCAAATTACTTCACCCATTTAAAATATATGAATGAAACCAAAATTTCTTTAACAAAAAAACTAACCGTTTTTACAGTTAGTTATCCAATACGTTTTTTTACTAAATCAGAACCGCGTTTAGGGTCTTCAAATAGGATTTCATAAACTAATTTATCTTTTCGAAGTTCATCGATAAACATAACTTCTTCCTTAGTCATCGTCCTATATTCTGGCAAGTCAGCACTTTCTACCTTAATAATATTATCTGTTCCAAGTAGATAATCAGAAGATACACCTAAAATGTGCATAAATTCAATAATAGTTTCCAAAGTTGGATTTCTAGTTTCTTTTTCATAACAACAAATTGCTGATTTGCCAACGCCAACTAAATTACCAAGTTCTTCCTGAGTTAAGCCTTTTTTTCTTCGTGCATCCCTCAGTCTATTACCTTTAAGCATATATTTAACCTCTCTTCTCCATTTTTAGTATATCTAAGTAATAGATGATAATGCACAAAATCTACCTATAGTAAACTCATTTTTGGCTTTTTACATTTTCTTTTACTTTATCTTTGTTTCCACTAGATAAAAACGTTACTCTTTCGGCAACTACTTCAGTAATATACTTAATTTCTTTCGTTTCAGTTTCATAACTTCTATTTTGAAGTCGACCTTTTATTCCCAAAATATCACCGGTTTGACAAAACTCACTAGTGTTTGCTGCAACACCATTCCAAAGAATACAACGAATAAAATCAGTCTCATAAATACCATCGGAATTTTTAAATGCCCTTTGAACCGCTAAATTAATTGCTGTATATTTTTTGCCGCTCTCCGTTTCAATTATTGTTGGATTCTCTGTAAGCCGCCCAACCAAAACCACCTGATTCAACATGCTGACCTCCTTTCAATGACACTTTATCAATATTTTTTTATAAATGCAAATAAGCAATTCAACAAATTAAATGCTCTATTTTAAAAAAATTGAAAATAATTATCATTTTTTTACAAAATTTCATATCAATTATTAAAATTAGTAAAAATTTTAAAATTTACCTACAAATTTACCTATTGTATTTTTTATTAAAATTTGCTAAACTATTTACAGAATATAGGAGTGTTTGCTATGGGAGAAATTATAAATTTAAGTGAAAATATCAAGAACAGACTTGAAGAGAAAAAGGAAAAATATCCCCATTTAAAAGATTTTTATTATGATGAAGCGACAGATACACTAACATACAACGGATTATCTTTTAGTCCTGCCGGTTATGCATTAAGTCGTACAGATTCAGTATTCTTTCAAATGGGAGCACAAGATGTCTTTGAATATCTAAAAAATGCATTTTACTTTCAAAGTCCTAGCGAAATGTCTAAAATAAGAAATATGATAACTACTGAAATCGTCATAACTGAAGAAGAACAAAAAAAGTTAAAGACGTTTGTTAGACAATATTTCAAAAGACTTGCAATCTATACAAATAATAAAATTCTTTTTGATAATGGAATAGAAAAAGATATTGATTTAAAAGATTTTGTCAGCGACTTATTAGAACGACAAAAAATAATAAATGGAGTCCGAACTGGCATCTATCATAGTGTTGCTGCTAATATAATTATGGAAGAATACAATGCTATAAGTAATGAATTAAATAATAATCAAGCAATTCAAGCAAATGCAACCGGACAATCTAACGAATTTGCACAAGCAAATGAAAATAATAATGAACTTGACCGTGGCATGAGTTTAACTCGTCAAAAACCTGGTGGATACACTTTCCCAGAACAAGAAGATATAGATCGCCAAACAGAAAGAAATCAACATTTAGGAATGGCAGGATTTACAAGTATCATTTTAATAATTGGTGCAGCAATAACATTTGGAATGTATTTAGCTTTACAACTTATGTAATTTAACCAAACAAAAACCAGAACTCGCAAGTTCTGATTTTTTTATTTCCATTAATAATTTTCTTTTCTAAGTTCAAAGAAACTTTGTGGATGTGAACATACTGGACATACTTTTGGAGCTTCTTTACCAACAACGATATGACCACAATTACGACAAATCCAAATTGCTTCGCCATCTTTGCTGAACACTAATTTATCTTCTACATTCTTAAGAAGTTTACGATATCTTTCTTCGTGTTCTTTTTCAATTGCAGCAACGCCTTCAAAAAGAAATGCAATTCTTTCAAATCCTTCTTCATGTGCTACTTTAGCAAATTCAGCATACATGTCAGTCCATTCATAGTTTTCACCTTCTGCAGCATCAAGTAAGTTTTCTGCAGTTGTAGGAATATCTCCACCATGAAGTTCTTTAAACCACATTTTTGCATGTTCTTTTTCATTATTAGCAGTTTCTTCAAAAATTGCTGCTATTTGTTCATATCCTTCTTTTCTAGCTTTTGATGCATAATAAGTATACTTATTTCTTGCTTGAGATTCTCCAGCAAAAGCTGCCATTAAGTTAGCTTCAGTTCTACTTCCTTTTAATTCCATTTTCTACTCCTCCTTTTGACATTCTTCACAAATGCCTTCTAAAATTATTTTGTAATTCATTACTAAATTATTTTTATAAGTATTAATCTTTTCAAAACCTAAATCATAAATATCAATAATTTTATGGCACTTAGTACATATGAAGTGTTGATGACAAGTTTTTCTATCATATCTAAGTTTATCAGCTCCATCAAATACTGCATCTATTAAATTAGCATCTTCTAAAGCTTTTAAATTTCGATAGACAGTCCCCAAACTAATGTTAGGAATTTTTTTTCTAGCCTCTTCATAAACTCCATAAGCATCTAAATGATCATAACTATTATTGATAATATCTAATATAACATTTCGTTGTTTTGTACTTTTCATTAACACCCTCTAACTAGTAATGATTACTATTTAATTATACTAAAGACATTAAAAAAATGCAATGGTTTAAATTGCATTTTACTTGTTTTCGACAATTAATTTAATAGCAGTCTTTTGTTCTCCATTTATTACTATATCATTAAACGCCGGAATGACTACTAGATTATCTCCCGTCGGAGCAACAAATCCCCGACATATCGCAATTGCTTTAATTGCTTGATTAAGTGAACCGGCACCAACAGTCTGAATTTCTACCATTTTTTTCTCGCGATAAATATTAGCAATCGCCCCCGCAACTTTACTTGGATTAGATTTTGATGAAACCTTTAGAATTTCCATTATAACATCCTCTCTTTCTATCCAATTATATTAAATAGAAAGAAAAAATATCACAAAAAAAGGAAGACTATTTCTTCCCTGTTAAATAAATTGTAAGTGGATCTACAAGTTCCAATATTCCATGAATCAAATAAAAGTATCCTAAAACTAAAACTTGAATATCATTTTCATAATATAAATTAATAGTTGTTAACAAACCACTTAGTATAAATAATATAAGAGTTACTATTTCTAAAATCCACACCTTATTCTTACGATCATTGTAATAGTCGGCTTTTTTCAACTTAATTAAAGACATAAATATTATCCAAATAAATAATGATAAAGCCAAATACCATGGCACATTGTCGACATCTAAGAAACATACTACAATTAATGCAACAATTGATGCCAAAGTTGTAAATAGTCCTTCATAATCTTTTGACTCACGAACCAAAATAAATTTAATTAAATTAAGTAAGCCATATACTGCTAACACTGAAATAAAAATAAATTTTACTTTGACAAATTGAAACAATGGAAAAATAAGAACTAAACTACCACAAATAATTAAAAATGCTGCGATTATTAATTCAACTTTTTGTTTTTTATTCATAAGATTACCTCCACTTAAATAATAAGTTAGTTTCTCTTAAAAGTCAATTATTTATTGTACTTTTTTAATATCTGCTATATAGGCATATTTCGTATCATGATATGCATCAATATCTTCATAAATCGTTCTAGCACTACTTAATATTTCTGTTATTCTTTTGGCAGCAACATCGGTTTTAACTAAAGGAACAGTATTTCTCTTTTTAGTATCAAAAGATATATAAAAGTAGTCCGGTTTATTATTAGTACAAACTAAATTATCCGCAGAATTAAATATAGCCCAAGAAGAAAAATTATTTTCAAAAACTTGAATTATTTCGCTTTCCTTTTTACTGTACAAATCATCTAAAGATATAAGCCCTTTTTCACTAGCTTTTTTCACTAATTCACTAATATATTTCATTACATATTTATCCCTATTACCTTGTAATTCTTTAGCATAAACACTAACCATTTGACAAAATTTTAAGGCCGTACTAGCACTATTAAAACCAATTTCCACTGCATTATCTTCATTATTTAAAACACACATATTATCATAGACTTCTTTTATTTGTGATAAAGTATGTGTATGTAGCCAAACATAACAAGTATGTAAAACCCCATCTAACCGGTCACAACAAAGCCGTGGTGACTTATTTTCTAGTATAGGATATTTTGCTAATTCATTTAAACAATTTAAATCTACATTATCTTCTTTTAAATATTTAATAATTTCTTCATCGTCTTTTAACATATCAACAATTTTTCGTTCTGATGATTCTTGTTTTAAATAATCCCCATATACATAATCAATAGTATGTGCAAAGCAAGGTGTACCAACATCATGAAGTAATGCTACGATAGTAGATTCTTTATCATGAGTAAAGTGCCAAGTCATATGAGCAACTACTAAACTGTGATCAAAACGCGTATACAAAAATAATGGATTATAAAGTTTTGTATAATCACAACCACAAAATTGAGTAACATACTTTAATCTTTCCATCGTTTTAGTATTTAAATATTTATCTAAAAATTTGGGATATTCAGAATCTACAAATATATTAAGATAATCATTCATAAAAATCACAAACTCCTTCTTGATAAACTTTCATCGCGATTATCATTTAAAGATAATAATATTTCTAAAACATTATCCCAACCTGTTCTCCAGTCATGACCAGCCCCTATTACTCCAGCACTAATTAACTCTTCAACGGTTACATCCTTATTATGATATGATGGAAATAGTATTTTTACTTCTACTTCATCACCTTCAAAGTTTGACATTCTATCATCTATCTTTATATCTGCTTTAAATAAATGTTTAGCACTAGTAAAAATAAAATTACCCGGTTTAATAAATGGTAAATTTTCTATTAAAAAATTATATTTATCAGCAAACATTCTACCAGAACCTACAATATCTAATGGATTGACACAAGATGAGCAAATATAAATATCATACAATTCACTTAGTTTTCTTATTGCTTCAATTGCCCCAGGTAAAATATGGGCATTTTCATACATATTTCGCCCATTAATAAATTTACTAAACTCATCCATTCTTTCCGGAGGAATAACTGCTTCATCAATATAATAATCAGTAAAATCATCAATTTCATAATTTGTCCCCATAAACTCATTTACTGCTTCTAAAAATCCCGAAAAACAAATTACTTCATCGCAATCCAATAATAATTTTTTCTTTTCCATAAAATATCGCCTCAATTAATTGTACAATAAAATTATTTTAATGTATAATTTGAAACAGCAAATCCCAAAAAGCTATTTTATTTATTCTATAATGTTCGCATTAAACGAGAAACATCATCCATAAATTCATTGATAAAATCATCTAAAATATCTCTATAAAAACACTCTTTAATTAAATTTCCATTTATAGCACACTTCTCAATTCTTCTAAGAAATAAATCATCTATCATTTTTAAATCATCCCTAGATAGACTCAAAAAAAGAAGATTCAATTTTTCCTGAATTAGAAAAACATCACCATATTCTAATATCAACAATATAT
Source organism: Candidatus Onthocola stercoravium (assembly GCA_018711775.1). GTDB lineage: Bacteria > Bacillota_I > Bacilli_A > RF39 > UBA660 > Onthocola_B > Onthocola_B stercoravium. The sequence goes on from DVHV01000014.1 coordinate 8,411, forward strand.
TTGCTAACAAATGTATATCGCGTAATTTTTTATATTTATCATTAGAATAACTTTCCACATAATACCTTTTAATTGATTCACGATGTTCTGGTTTTATATATTTTAAACAAATACCCAAATAATACTTAAAAACTTCATTATTAGATAATTTTATTCCTTGAACCATGCGATTAGTTGCTTCTTTAAGTTTTTTTTCTTTTTCGTCATCCAATTCTTCTACAAAAATTTCATCAGTTGAATAAACTACTTTTCTATTATGAAACATATTAGTTAATTTTTCTTCAAGTTCTGGATCAGTTCCAAAAAGAGTTAAACCATCAATTTCTATATATCCTTCAATTCCAGCATCTTTTAAATTTTTAAAACTCTCTAAAAGTCCTTCTAAAGTAGTATCATCATATATTTCCAATTTATACATAAATATCCCTCGCAAAGCAGATTTATTATAGCACAGAATTCAATAAAAATAAAACTCGAGAAATAAAAACTCGAGCATTAATCAATCTGGTGCGTGAGATAACCACGTTTGGAAATCGCAATTGAGGTCAATTTCTAATACTAGTATACCATATTTTATGATAATGCGTATAAATTTTTGAATATGCTACAAAATATTAAAATTATTTTTAAAAAATTTTTGATTTATCAAAGAA
>DVHV01000117.1 GCA_018711775.1 Candidatus Onthocola stercoravium
CAAAATATTTAGGACACGCTAGTACTAAAGAAACATTAGATACATATGCTCATATGTTTCCAAATAATCTAACTGATGTAAAAAATACTATGGATAATTTAAATCTAAGTATTTAAATAAACTCAAATAAAAAAATAATTTAGTATCTAAAAACTAATATTTAGTATCTAGTATGGTATCTAGATAAATCCAAAATAGTTAAAAATCCCTTATAAACAAAAGTATTCCCCTCTCTCGAGGGGAATTTCAGGGGGTTTTGGTTGATCTCTTCACATTGAGATTCGTAAGAGAGATCAGGTTATCAGCATGATATCTATCATGCTAGTATAAGTGTAATATTTTTTTATTTATTTGTCAATATTTTTTTATAATTAATCTAAAAAATTTATTTTTTCAATTAAATTTTCGTACAACGAATTTCCCTTAAATAGGGACTTTGTAAGGTAAATTTCAGAATCAATTTTTGCTTGCAATAAAATTTTGTAGTCTCTTTTTAGATTAGCAATTTTGAATGTCATATCACCACTTTGTTTGACGCCAAATAGGTCTCCTTGGCCACGTTGTTCAAAGTCTTTTTCACTGATATAAAAACCATCGTTACTTTCTTCCATAACTTTAAGACGAGCATTATCAGATACATTTGTTACCAAGTAGCAATAACTTTGGATATCACTTCTACCAACTCGACCACGAAGTTGATGAAGAGTTGCTAAGCCAAAATGTTCAGCATTAAAAATAACCATCATAGAGGCATTTGGAATATCAATACCTACTTCAATTACTGTTGTGGAAATAAGTATTTTTATTTTGCCATTTTGGAATCTTAACATTAAGTCATCTTTTTCTTTTTGTTTAAGTTTACCATGAAGGATTTCGATTGGCACGCGTTCATTAAAGGCAGTATTTAATTTCTCTTTTAACAAATTGACACTATTTAAATCGAGTTCATCATTTTGTTCAATTAAAGGAGAAACCACAAATATTTGGTGACCTTTTTTTAATTCTTCAAGCATAGCAACTAGGACTTCACGAATATTTTTTTCTAGTACTACTTTAGTTATTATATCTTTTCTTGTATTAGGCTTAGTTTTTATTTGCGATAAATCTAGGTCGCCGTAGATAGTTAGGGCATAGGTTCTAGGTATAGGAGTTGCTGATAGATAAATTACATCAGCATCTTTTTTGATACCTTTATTTTGTAATAAATTACGTTGATTTACACCGAAACGGTGTTGTTCATCAGTTATTACTAATCCTATGTTATGAAACGCTGCACCTTCATTTAATAAAGCGTGGGTGCCAATTACAACATCAATTTCGCCATTATTTATTTGCTCGTATAATTTTTCTTTGGCTTTTTTAGTAAGACTCCCTGTAAGTAAACCAATTTTGATATCATATGGAGCAAAATAATTTTGGAGGGACTCATAATGTTGTTTGGCTAGTATTTCTGTCGGAGCCATGAAAGCACTTTGGTAACCACTTAAGTAATTGGCTAGTATTGCAACGATAGCAACAACAGTTTTACCACTTCCAACATCTCCTAGAACTAAACGATTCATTCGTGACTTACTTTGCATATCATTAAGAATATCCTTAATAGCTGTTTCTTGATCAGTGGTAAGACGAAAACTTAAGTTATTTAAAAAGTCTTCAACTAGATGCATATCAAAAGATTTTTGGATGCCTTCTGCCTTTTTATTTATCCCTTTTAAATAATTTATTTTAAACATATAAACAAACAATTCTTCATAAATAAGTTTTAGTTCACTTTTTTTAATATCATTGATTGTCTTAGGTTCATGAATAAGTTTTATGGCATCATTTTTAGATATTAAATTGTACTTTTCGTTGTACATATCTGGAACATAATCTGGTAAGTCATATTTTATTTTTAAGGCTTCGGTCATGATAGCTTCAACATTGCTATTTTTTAAACCTTCCGTCAAGTGATAGATTTGTTCTATTCTTTCATCTTCAACATTAAATTTAATATCACTAGCTACAAAGGAATTTTTTAAAGGATTATATTTTCCAATTAAAACTACTTCTCTATTAACTGTTAAATTTTTCTTTAAAAATGCCCGATTGAAAATAGTTACATTGAATGTTTTATTGTTATTAGAAGCAATAAAAGAAAGTCTATTAAAGTTTCTTTTGATGTAAGCTACTTTAACGTCACTTAATACTGTTGCTAATACGTAACAAGCTTCATTTTCTTTGGCTTCATCAATATCAATAAACTTAATTACATTGTATCTATATGGATAATATGTTAGTAAATCTTCTACGGTAAATATGTTGATTTTATTTAAAATTTTTTCTGTTTTTGGTCCAATTTTGCTCACTAAATTTAAGTTCATAATTTACTCCCAAAAATATTATAACATATTGTCAAAAAAATGTTGACAAACTTGATAAAATCGGTTAGGATAGTAATCACCAATTCACTTAAAGGCGAATTGGTGCTAGTATCACACTAGTCAACCCCTTTTTATTCTTTTGAAGCACTCGCAAGAGTGCTTCGTATTTTTTTGTAATTTAAAAGAAACCGTTAGTTGGTTTCTTTTTTGTTATTATCAATTATCTTTTTATAATAGTTATATCTTTCGATAGCATTTTCTTTTTGTTCCGATAATATTTCATTTGCTAAGTCTGGCTCCTTTATTCTTAGAGCATTGAAACGAACTTCGTTATTTAAGAATTCTTCGTACTTAGCAAAGTCTGGTTCTTTAGAATCTAAGTGATACTCACCGTCATAGCGCATAAGCAAGGTATAGCCACATTCAACAGCAAGTTTTTCTTCGTTAATGCTACAACCCATACCTTTTTTAATTCCGTGTTCGATACAAGGTGAATAAGCAATTATTATGGCAGGTCCATCGTGTTCTTCAGCTTCTTTGAAAGCATTGATAGCTTGCATCATATTGGCTCCGAGAGAAACGCTTGCTACATAACAATTAGGGATGCAGGAAGCAATCTTAAATAAGTCTTTTTTAGCAGTCTTTTTACCTAGGTTAGCAAATTCAGCAACTGCTCCAAGTTTAGTTGATTTACTTGCTTGACCTCCCGTATTAGAATATACTTCCGTATCAAGAACTAACACTTTAATATTTTCATTAGAATGTAGGACATGATCTAACCCACCATAACCGATGTCGTAAGCCCAACCATCGCCGCCGATTGCCCAAACTGTACGGGCTGGAATATAATCTAGTAAATCATGTAATTCTTTGGGAATTGTCTTATTTTTTAGTTCTTCTTTAATTTGCATCGTTATAGCAAAATCATCTTTATTTTCTAACCACTTAGTAAATAATTCTTTTTCACTATCTTCTACAGAGTCTAGAGATTCGCGCATTATGTGTTCAATGCGGTCTCTTTTTTGTTTGTAAGATGTATGAATACCGAAGGCAAATTCGGCATTATCTTCAAATAAGGAATTAGCCCAAGGAATAGAGTATGGACTTGCAGGGGCAGAACCACCATAGATACTTGAACAACCTGTAGCATTAGCAACAACTAATTTTTCGCCGAAGAGTTGGGTTAATAATTTGATATAAGGTGTTTCCCCACAGCCAGCACAAGCACCACTAAACTCAAATAATGGACGTTCTAGTTGCGAACCTTTGATAGTGAATTTATTTAAAGGGTTTTTAACACTGGTTGTAAGTTCACTTTTTCCTTTAACTTTTTTCTCAATCATAGTTAAGGCTTTATTGCCCATCTTGCCAGGACAAATGCCTGCACATAGACCACAGCCAGTGCAATCTTCTTCACTTATTTCAATTACATAACGTAAGCCATCAGCTCCAATAAATGGAATACCTTTAGCATCATCTTCACTAGTTACACTTCTTATTACAGCATGCGGACAAACTAGTGTGCACATACCACACTCTATACAATTTTCTTTATTCCAGAATGGTACGACATTAGAAATATTGCGCTTTTCTAGTTTAGTTGTAGCTCCCGGAAAACGACCATAAGCATAATCTTCAAGCATACTTACTGGAATAGTATTTCCTAAACGATGATTCATTAAGTCTACTACACTATCGTCAATTACTTTAATAGTTTCAGAGTAATTCTCTTCTATTTTTAATTCTTCCAATTTATCAAATGCATCATGCATTGCTAATATATTATTATTAACAATATCTTCACCTTTAGTAGCGAAAGCCTTTTTGACACTCTCTTCAACTATTTCTAAAGAGTTTTCAATATCTAGTAATTTTAAAATTAAAACTTCCATTATTTTGCTTATTTTACCAGGTATGTGATTTTTTAAAGCAATATCTTCAGCATTGATAAAATATATTTTAACATTTTTGGTAAATAATATGTTCTTTACTTTATTAGGTAAAAGTTTAAGTAATTCATCTTTATTTTTAATAGTATTAATTAAAAGTATTCCATTATCTTTTAGATTATCTACTATATCAAACATCCGGAAGTATATATCTTTAGTAACAACAGTTATTCTTGGATTAGTTACATAATATGGTTCATTTATTTCATTATCAGAATAACGTAAGTGAGATACTGTTACACCACCACTTTTTTTAGAATCATATTCAAAATAACCTTGAACAAATTTATCTAATGATTCATGAACTATTTTTAACATATCTTTGCTGGCACTTACCATTCCATCAGAACCAAAACCATAAATTGATATTTCTTGATGTTTACTTGCAATATCGATTGGATATGGTGCTAAACTTAAATTAGTAACGTCATCCGTTATACCGATTGTAAAATTATGATGAGGATTATCTTCAAGCATTTTATAAACGGCATAAATATCAGCAGGAGTTGTATTTTTACTTGATAAACCATATCTGCCACCATAGATTTTAATATCACTATCTTTAAGAATACCACAGACATCTAAGAATAATGGTTCACCGATAGAACCACTTTCTTTGGTACGATCTAAAACAGCAATTTTTTTAACACTTTTAGGTAAAACATCTAGAAAATATTTTTGACTAAAAGGACGATATAAATGAACTTCAATTAAGCCAACATTGCCAAGTTTTTGAACAACTTCTTTGATGGTATCAGTAACACTACCCATGGCAACAATTATATTGGCAGCATTATTTGCTCCATAGTAATTAAATGGTTTATAGTTAGTGTTCATTATTTCATTAATCTTAGTCATATAATCATTAACAATATCAGGCATAGCATCATAATATTTATTTCTTGCTTCCATGCATTGAAAATATATATCTTCAGTTTGAGACATGCCATATTGATAATGATTGCCTACATTTAAAGCACGTTTTTTAAATTTATTAATAGCATCATGATCAACTAGGGCTAAAAGTTTATCTTCAGGAATTTCTTCGATAGTGTTATATTCATGGCTAGTTCTAAAGCCATCGAAAAAGTGTAAGAAAGGAAGACTTCCTTTAATCGCCGCAAGATGAGCAACTGCTGCAAGATTTTGGGCATCAAATACACTAGATGAAGCAAGCATACAAAAACCAGTGGCACGTGTTGCATAAATATCTTGATGATCACCGAAAATAGATAAAGCATGCGTAGCTAAAGATCGTGATGCTACATGGATTACTCCCGGAAGCATTTCTCCAGCCATTTTATACATATTAGGAATCATCAAAAGTAATCCTTGAGATGCTGTAAATGTTGATGCTAAAGAGCCTGAAAGTAGTGCACCATGCATAGCTCCAGCGGCTCCTGCCTCAGATTCCATTTCAACAACCCGAGGTTTGGAATTAAATATATTTAATAAATTAGTTCCAGTAAGTGTATCAATATTTGCAGCCATTGGACTAGAAGGTGTTATCGGATAAATACTACATACTTCACTAAAATAATAAGCAACTTTACTACAAGCAGTATTGCCATCAACTATTTTTTTCATTCTAAATCACTCCATATATTAATTATAAAACATGTTTTATTTTTTTTGAAGCAAATTTTATGTTTATTGAACAAAAAGTACATAAACGTAAAAAAAGTTCAACAAAGTGTTGTGTTTTATTACCATTAGTGATATACTATTATTGAATAAAAGGTACATAAATGTAAAAAAAAGTTCAATGAGGAGGTCATATGGATTCTAAAATTATAGAAAGAACTGAATACTTAAAAATGCTTATCAACAGGAAAAATAATGGATTAATTAAGATTATTACAGGTATAAGACGTTGTGGCAAATCTTTTTTGTTAGATCCCATTTTTAAAAACTATTTGCTTGCTTCGGGAACTCCAGAAGATCATATCATTAAGTTAAGTTTAGATGACATAAATAATGAACAATATTTAGATGCTCATGCTTTAAATGAGTATATATTATCACAAATCGTTGATAATGATAATTATTATATTCTTTTAGATGAAATTCAAATGGTTCCAAATTTTGAATTAGTTTTAAATGGATTATTATATAAAAGGAATTTAGATATTTATGTAACTGGTAGTAATTCTAGATTTTTATCAAGTGATATTATTACAGAATTTAGAGGTCGCGGGGATCAGATAAGAATATACCCTCTTTCTTTTAAAGAATTTTTAGGTGCATTCAACGGAGATAAATATAGCGCTTGGAATGAATATCTAACCTATGGAGGAATGCCTTTAATTTTGAATCAGCAGACCGAAGAACAAAAAAGTAAATATTTAAAAGACTTATTTGAGCTAACTTATAAAAAAGATATAGTTGAAAGAAATAATATTAGTAAAGATGATATTTTTGATTCCCTTATAGATATGTTAGCTTCTTCAGTAGGTTCTTTAACTAATCCACAGAAACTTTATAATGCATATATTAGCAATGGCATTAAAAATATATCTAAAAATACTTTATATTCTTATATTGACTACTTGTTAGATTCATTTTTAATCGAAAAAGCTCAAAGATATGATATTAAAGGAAAAACTTATATTACTACTCCACAAAAATATTATTTTGCAGATATAGGACTTAGAAACGCGAGACTTAATTTTAGACAAATTGAAGAAAATCACTTAATGGAAAATATTATTTATAACGAATTATTAAAACGGGGATTTAATGTTGATGTTGGAGTGGTAGAAATTAGAAATAATAATGAAAATAAACAATTAGAAATAGATTTTGTTTGCAATTTAGGAAATAAAAGATATTATATCCAATCAGTATTAGAACTATCTACTAGAGATAAGACAGTTCAAGAAGAAAGACCATTTATGAATATACATGATAATTTCAAAAAAATACTTATAGTAAAAGGGGATTTTAAACCTTGGTATACTGAAGAAGGAATATTAGTATTATCATTATTTGATTTTTTACTAAATGAAAATAGCCTAGAATTCTAGGTTATTTTTAATTTGTAAAATGGCCAAATCTTGCTCGTTTTTCATAACAAGTATTAAGTAAGTTTAGGTCTTTTATAATATTTTGCGGTTGACATTCTTCATATAAACTATCTGGAACTGTTATTTCTCCTTTATCGCTATTTATATATATTCCTAATGGTTTGGCAATACCAATAGCGTAACTTATTTGAACAGTACACCAATTTAAATTATGCTCTTTTAATACCTTCTTGGCAATTTCTCTAGCTTTATACGCAGCAGAACGATCTACTTTGCTGGGGTCTTTACCACTGAATGCACCACCACCGACGGGAGCAAATGAATGATATGTATCAACTACTATCTTACGTCCTGTTAGGCCAGCATCACCTTGAAATCCACCGATTTGAAACCTACCTGTCGGATTAATTAAAAACTCTTCTATATCAATATTATAATCAGCACAAATATTTTGAATAGCATCTTTAATAAGTTTATCTGTAATATCACGATGTTCTTCATCATTTTGATAGGAAACAGTAAAGTATTTTATTTTTTGTAATTTGTTTTTATTATCATAAAGTCCTGTTATTTGGGCTTTACCATCGGGCATAAGATAAGGACAGCTTTTTCTGGCTTCATCATACCACATACTAAATTTTTGTAAAATTACCATGGCAGTTGGTAATAATTCTGGAGTATCATTGCAAGCATAACCGAACATCATTCCTTGATCACCTGCACCACCGATTAAATTATTGGTGCCGCGGGCAATATCTGGACTTTGGACTCCAAGGTTGTTAATTATTTCATAGTTATCAACATAACCAATATCTTTTAATACACGGTCGATAACTTTAGAGATATCCACATTAGAAGAACTAGTTACTTCCCCAGTTACAAAAATGCGTCCTTTACCTCCCATTACTTCGATACCACACCTGGAATATTTGTCATCTGCAAGATAAGCATCGAGCAAGGCATCACTTATTTGGTCACATACCTTATCTGGATGTCCCCGAAATACAATTTCATTAGAATAAATTTTCATAATATTTTCCTTTCTTTTATAAAACCAAAAGAAAAGCAAGTCTAAGAAACTTGCATAAAAGTTCCTTATCATACGGCTTTAGCACCTAACTAAATAGGTTGCTGTGACTTCATCAGGCCAGTCCCTCCATCACTCTTTATAAGGTTTTACCTAATTATATTATATGTTATTTTTTTAATTTTTCCTCAATTCTTAACAATCTGTTGTATTTAGCAATTCTTTCACCCCGACACATAGAACCAGTTTTTATAAATGGTATAGCCATGCCAACTGCTAAATCAGCAATAAATGTATCTTCCGTTTCTCCACTACGATGAGAAATAATTGTCTTATAATTATGTTTCTTGGCTAGCAGTATTGTCTTAGTCATTTCTGTAACTGTACCAATTTGATTAGCCTTCAAAAGAATGGCATTACCAGCATTCATATCGATACCTTTTTGTAAGTATTTTTCATTAGTTACAAAGTAATCATCACCAACAATCATTATTTTATCTCCAACTAATGATGTAAATTCTTTTAGAGATTCAAAATCATCTTCAAAGAATGGATCTTCAATACTAAGAATTGGATAACGATTAAGTAATTCTTGATAGTATTCAATCAATTCTTTGCTTGTTAAATTACGTCCATCAATGCTATAAGTTCCAGTTTCTTTATTATAGGTTTCACTAGCAGCAACATCGAGAGCAATAAATACATCTTCTCCTGGTTTATATCCGGCTTTTTTGATGGCTTCAACAATAAACTCTAAGGCCATAGCATTGTTTTCTAAATTCGGAGCAAAGCCACCTTCATCACCAACACCAACACTAAAGTTATTCTTAACAAGGAGATTTTTTAACTCATGGAATACTTCAGCACCTGCCCGAATTCGTTCATGCATAGTTTTGACAACTGGCACTATCATAAATTCTTGAATATCAATATTATTAACAGCATGTTTACCACCATTGATGATATTAATCATCGGTATAGGTAAAGATACACTCTTACTAGAAACATATTCAAACAACTCTTTATTTTCACTCGCTGCAAGGCACTTAAGACAAGCAAGAGATACACCAAGCATGGCATTGGCTCCAAGATTACTTTTGTTTTCAGTACCATCAAGTTCAGTTAAAATCTTATCAATAGTTGCTTGATCAGCCTTTTTACCTAAAAGGGCTGGTCTTATAACCTCATTAACATTTTTAACAGCATTAAGTACTCCTTTGCCATTATATCTTTTAGAGTCATTATCCCTAAGTTCTAAGGCTTCTCTACTACCAGTTGATGCTCCACTAGGAACGCTAGCAGTCCTTGTAATATTGTTATCAAGAGTCATATCAACTTCAACAGTAGGATTTCCTCTACTATCTAGAATTTCTCTAGCATGTACTTCTTTTATTAACATTAATTATCACCTTCTTACAAATATAAGTATAACCAAAGACTTTAATTTTATCAAGAAAAAAACTGCACTAGGCAGTAAAATTTACCAAAATATTTCCATTATTTCTTTGGCTCTTTTTTTAAATAAAATAGTATCAGATACATTTAAAATTCCAACAATTATTAAGAATGCACCAGATAACTGTGTAAGAGTAAATGCTGAGAATGGATTAAATACAACCATTATTCCTAAAACTACTAAGAATATTCCAGTAACAAGAGTTACTAGCCAAGAATCTTCACTTCCACGTTTTAACCAAAGTCCATAATTAACTTTTGTTGCACCATTAATAATTATAAATAATCCTAAACAAACTGTTACAAATTCCATTACACTATAAGGATAAAGTATAATTACTACCCCTAAAATAGAATAAAGAACTCCGAAGACAATATTTAAAGAATATATTTTTGCACCATCTCGATGAAAATATTTATAAACAGCATTTATACCAAATATTAAAATTATTACCCCAACAATAATACCTACGACTTTATTAGATACTGTTGGTAAAAATATTAAAACTAGACCAACAATTATCGATAATATAGAAGTAATAAGAGAATAAATAATCATCCTGTTATAAACATTTTCAATACTATTTTTAAATGGAGTTTTTGCCATAACATCACCTAATATTATTATACTGAATATTAAAAAGTTGTCAACGGGTGTAAAAAATTTTCCGGGGCAAAATAAAAAATAGTGGCT
>DVHV01000118.1 GCA_018711775.1 Candidatus Onthocola stercoravium
ACATCTTTATTACAGGAACTTGCCTATAAGCTTACTACTAAGGGAAGTATTGAAAAAGATAAAATTTTAAAACTTAAAACATTTTTACATAATTTTAGTAAACTTTCAGATGTAAAAAAATTGGAACACAATATTTGGGATCGTTATTTATCATTTGCAATTGCTTTAGATGAAAATGATTTCTTAAAGAGGTGATAACTTGGTTATATTAGCACAAGTTCTTGCCTTATTTGCCATTCTTTTTTGGGTTATAAGCATTTTACTTAAGAATAAGAAAAATATATTACTCATGCAAGTTATTGCTAATGGCATTTATGGAATAGAATATTTACTACTTGGGGCTTTTAGTGCTGCTAGTATGAATTTTCTGTCATTTTTAAGACTTTTAGTTTATTATTTTTATGCCTTATTAAATATTAAAATGCCCAAATGGATATTATTTGTATTTATAGCATTGGTTTTATTGTTCGGTATAATTACTTATGATGGTCTTATAAGTTTACTACCAATAATTATAACTGTTTTATATACTTATGCATTTTGGCAAAATAATCTTAATGTTGCCAGAATTATCTATATAGTTGTAGCAATTATTTGGATATATTATAATTATGAAGTTGGTGCCTATGTTGGAATTATAGGTAATATTTTGGAAATTACCACAGGATTAATTTCTTTAATCAAATATCGAGGAGGTAAAAAATGAATATAGCAATTATCGGCGGTGGACCTGCAGGTTTTGCAGCAGCAATTAAGGCTAGCAACAATAAAAATCATGTAGTAATACTTGAAAAAAATAGTGATGTTTTAAAAAAATTACTTTTAACAGGAAGTGGCAAATGCAACTATTGGAATATAAATCAAAGTATAAATAAGTATCATTCTAGTTATGAAAATATTGCTAATATTATTAACCCCAATAATTTAAAACTAGTAGAAAATTTTTGGAATGATTTAGGAATTATTCCAATCATAAAAAATGGTTATTTTTATCCTTACTCGGAAAAATCGAGTAGCATTAAATCGGCTTTAATAAAAAAGGCTTTAGAACTTGGAGTTATTATAAGATGTAATTATGATATAACTGATATAAAATTTAAAGATAATAAATTTTTAGTTAAAGCCCAAGACTATGAAGAAGAATTTGATCGAGTAATAATTGCTACTGGATCTCTTGCTTATCCTAAGACAGGAAGTACCGGTTTTGGCTATGATGTTGCTCGTAGATTTAATCATAATATCATAAATGTTAATCCATCATTAGTGCAATTAAAAACTAATGCTAGTATAAAGTCGTCATGGGCGGGAATTAGAACTAATGTAATTGTAAGCCATATAGAAGATGATAAAGTTTGCAAGGAAGAACAAGGAGAAATTCAATTGACCGATTATGGGGTTAGTGGCATATGTATTTTTAATTTGAGTCGTGATATTAGTATTGGGTTGCAAAATAAAAAACAAGAAAAAATTAGTATCAATTTCGTGCCATGGTGCCAATCTGATTTGAAAGTTTTTTTAGATAAAAGAAATAAAGCTCTTCCTGATCGGAATATTACTGAGTTGTGCGATGCATTTTTAAATTACAAGTTGCTCTATGCTATTTGTGACTATATTCATATTAATCCAAGTAAGAATTGGGATAAATTAAACAGCCAAGAACAAGATTTATTTGTGCATAATCTAACTGCTATGGAACTAGAAATTACAGCAACACTAGATTATGATCATTCTCAAGTTTGTAGTGGTGGAGTAGATATTGCATCTTTAAATTTAGAAACTTTAGAATCAAAAAACATTCCCGGACTTTATTTTGCGGGTGAAGTAATCGATTTAGATGGTGACTGCGGAGGATACAATTTAACTATTGCTATACTAACAGGAATTCTTGCAGGATCGTCTTTAGGGAGTGAAAAAGATGCTTAGTTTAAAAAATGTCAAAGTGCCAATAGATAATAAAAAAGATTTGAAAGATATTATAGCCACATATTTACATGTAAATTCTAATAAAATAAAATCTTATAAAATACATAAAGAATCAATTGATGCTCGAGTTAAACATGAATTTTGTTATATTTATGAATTTTGGGTAGAAATAGAAAATGAAGAAAAATATTTATCTAAAAATATTACAAAAGTTGTAGAAGAAAAATATATATTTCCTAAATCCGGAACAAAAAAGTTAGAAAATAGACCTGTAATAATTGGCCTTGGCCCTGCAGGCTTATTTGCGGCATACGAACTTGCTAAACATGGATATAAACCAGTTGTGTTTGAAAGAGGAAAATGTATCGAAGAAAGGGTTAAGGATGTTGAAGAGTTTTGGAAGTCTGGCAAGTTAAATAAAAATTCCAATGTCCAATTTGGAGAAGGTGGAGCTGGAACATTTAGTGATGGTAAGTTAAATACTTTAGTTAAAAATAAAGAAAACAGAATGACTGAAGTCTTTGATGTTTTTGTGGAATTTGGTGCCCCATTAGAAATTACTTATAGTAATCATCCTCACATTGGAACTGATAGATTACGGGAAGTAATAAAAAATATGCGAGAACAAATAATTTCTTGGGGCGGGGAAATTAATTACAACTCTTTACTTGAAGACTTGATAATCGCAGATGGTAAAGTTAAAGGTATAGTTATAAATGGTAAAGAAATAAAAACGGAAGTAGTAGTTTTAGCTATAGGTCATAGTGCTCGCGATACATTTAGTATGTTACTTTCTAAAAATATTGAAATGATTTCTAAACCATTTGCAGTGGGAGTAAGAATTGTGCATCCGCAAGAGCTAATTGATAAGCATCAATATCCTAAGCTTTATCCGCATTTGCCGGCGTCTTCATATAAACTTACATATACGAGCAGTGACTCTAGAGGAGTCTATTCATTTTGTATGTGTCCTGGGGGCTACGTTGTAAATGCTTCAAGTGAAAATGCAAGTGTCGTTACTAATGGAATGAGTAATTATAAAAGAGATTCTGGTTTTGCCAATAGTGCTATAATTGTTACTGTTAATGAGCGTGATTATGGAACAAACACTTTAGATGGTCTTAAATTTATGGAAAGTATTGAACGTAAAACTTATGAATTAACAAATGGAGATTTGGCTATTCAAAAATTCAAAGATTATGAAAATAATAAAATATCAGATAAAATAGAGTGTCAGGATTTTGTTAAAGGCAATGTAAATTACATAGATATAAATAACATTTTACCTGAATATATTAACGTGGCATTAAAAGAAGGCATCAACTATTTTAATACCAAAATACCGGGATTTAATGAAGGTGTTATAATTGCACCAGAGACTAGAACATCATCTCCGGTTAGAATAATTCGTGGAAATTCTTTAGAAAGCAATATTAAAGGTATTTATCCTTGTGGTGAGGGCTCAGGCTATGCGGGAGGAATTACAACATCTGCCATGGATGGAATAAAAGTGGCTGAAGAGATTGCTAAAAAATATAGTAATGTGTTATAATAATCGCTCGAGGTGATTGTTTTGGATAATTATAAAAGTGCTATAAATTTTTACTTATTAGCAACTAAGTTGAAATACAAAATTAGAAGTGGTTGGGATAGTAAACATTGGAATATAAAAAGTGATAGACTTGAATCAGTTGCTGAACATATCTATGGAACATGTATATTAGCAATTGGTTTAGATTCAGAATTTAATTTAGGTATCGATTTAAACAAAGTAATAAAAATGCTTGTTATTCATGAACTAGGTGAAGTTTTAGTACCCGATATAACTCCATTTGATGGTATAACTAAGGAAGAAAAAAAGCAAATGGAACATGAGGCTTTCAAAAAAGTTTTAGGTTCTTTGGTTAATGCTGATGAGTTATATGCATTATTTGCAGAATTTGATGCTCATGAAACTAATGAAGCAAAAGTTGCTCATTATTGTGATAAACTAGAAGCGGATATTCAAGCCAAAGTATATCAAGATATGGGACTTCATCATTCACTAGATAATCAAGAAAACAATGTGGTATTTACTAGTCCCAAGGCTAAAGAAATGCTTGGAAGTGCCAAAACTCCATTTGATATTTGGTATGAATATGACAAAGATATCTATAAAGATGCTCCTGTATTTAAAAGAACTTTAGATTATGTTAAAGATAATGATACAAATATTTAATATTTGTGCTATAATATTTTTGCGAAGTGAGGTGTGAGTGTGAAAACATTTAAGAAGAACTTACCTGAAGGAGTAAAAAAACAATTTAGTACTTATAAAGGTGTTAAAGTTAGATTAATCAATAAAAATACTAAGAAAAAAAGTAAGTAATGCTGATCTATTTAGATCAGTTTTATTTTGGTAGCAAAATATAGAAATTGATGTTATAATTTAAATAGAAAGTAGGGAAGAAAGGGATGAAGTATTATGAAAAAATATATGTATAATTATATTGAATATGTTGAGGCAAATAAAAAGAAAGTAAATAGTGAAGAAATGCTAGTTAAAATTGAATTCTTTCAACATGAAAGATTAATACATTTAATAATTACATTGTTTTATGTATTAATGTTTCTAGTATTTTTAGTATTAATTTCAATTTCTTATATTTTTATTATACCCTCAGCATTACTAATGGTTTTTGTAAT
>DVHV01000119.1 GCA_018711775.1 Candidatus Onthocola stercoravium
TTACATATTTAATATATATTCTATAAGAAAATGGAGGAAAAAATGGATAATATTTTAATTGCCATTTTTGCCCTTATTGTTGGAATTTTTTTCGGAGGCCTAATTATTTGGATTGCATTTTCCATTAGGACTTCCAAAGCGCTTAATAAAGCTAATAAATTTATTGAAGATGCTAAAAAAGAAGCAGAAAGGAATAAACGAGATACATTACTTGAAATAAAACAAGAATCATTTCGGATTAAGCAAGAAACTGAAGCAGAAATTAAAGAAAAAAAGGCTGAACTTTTACAAAGTGAAGACCGTCTTTTAGCCAGAGAAAATAATCTCGATAAAAGAGAAGAAATGCTTCAAAATAGAGATAATTTATTACAAGATAAAGAAAATGATTTATTAGCAAAGCAAAAAATACTCCAAGATAAAGAGGAAAAAATGGATGGCTTACTAAAAGAAGAAATAGCCAAACTTGAGACTATTTCAAAGTATAGCAAAGAAAAAGCCCGTGAAGCAATAATGCAAAGGGTTGAAGCAGATATGGAATTAGAAATAACTAATTACATTAAGGAAGCAGAAGCGAAAGCCAGACTTGAGGCTCATGAAACTGCTAAGCAATTAATAGTTAGTAGCATGGAACGTTATGCTGATGATGTCGTAGGACTTCAAACAGTTAGTACTATTGATTTACCTAATGACGATATGAAAGGTAGACTTATTGGTAGAGAAGGAAGAAATATTAGAACTATTGAATCAGTCACTGGAGTAGATTTAATAATCGATGATACTCCTGAAGCAATTGCAATTTCTTCATTTGACCCTTTAAGAAGAGAAATCGCCAAACTTACTATTGAATCTTTAATTAAAGATGGACGAATTCATCCAGGTAGAATTGAAGAAATTTACGATAAAACTGTTAAAGATGTCAATGCTAGAATAGTGCAAATTGGTAATCAAACAATTAATGATCTAGGTATTGCCAAGATGGATCCTGAACTTGTAACATTAGTTGGTAAGTTAAATTTTAGAACTAGTTATGGTCAAAATGCTTTAAAGCATTCTATAGAAGTTGCTAACCTTACTGGTTTAATGGCTGCAGAACTTGGTGAAAATGTAACCTTAGCGAAAAGAGCAGGGTTACTTCATGATATAGGTAAATCTATTGACTTTGAAATTGAAGGTAGCCATGTGGAAATTGGTTTAGATTTTGCTAAAAAACATCATGAACCAGAAGTAGTACTTGATGCAATTGCTTCACATCATGGTGATACTGAACCTAAATCGACGATTGCTGTCTTAGTTGCTGTTGCTGATACTTTATCAGCTGCTCGTCCAGGTGCCCGCAATGATACTTTAGAAAATTACATTAAGAGATTAGAACAACTTGAAGAAATTGGTAATTCTTACGAAGGTGTTGAAAAGACGTTTGCAATGCAAGCAGGTCGAGAACTAAGGGTTATTGTTAAACCTGGGGAAGTTGATGATGCCAAGAGTTACAAAATGGCTCGGGATATTAAAGAAAAAATTGAAAACGAAATGCAATACCCAGGCACTATAAAAATTACTGTTATAAGAGAAACTAGAGTTCAAGAAGAAGCAAAATAAAACATTAGAGTAAAAAATTCTAATGTTTTTTCTTTTGGATAATAACGATAATAAGAAAAACTATTAAAATTATACTAGCAGAACCTATAATATAGTAAATATAATTATTTTCTTTTTTCTTAGTTTCGTTATTTTCTTCATTATTTATATCAATATCTTTATTATCATTTTCAATAATTGGCTCATTAACCACTTCTTTAGGAATATTATAAAACATATCCCCATCTTTATTTTCATAACCAACTTTTGAATAATATAATCCATACTCTAAAGGACTATAAGTTTTAATTTGGGTAGCCAAACTATACTCATTATTTTTCCCAAGCAACCAATCAGTAAACCAAGTATAATGCTGACTAACGTGTTCGGCATATCCAAGCTTTGATACTTCATAAGCAGTCATTCCATTATAATATTCAAAAGGTATGTCATAATTCATAATAATTGGATTTTCTTTATATAAATGTAAATATACTTTGTAAGGTTTTTCTTCTTCACTTAAAGTATTTAATGCTTCCTTTAAAGAGTAAGTATTAAGAATATGTTGACCATGCCCATATTCACCAGCCTCATCATGATTAACCACAATATCTGGCTTAAATCTTTTTATTATATCCGCTTCAAAGTTGATTACATCATTTAAAGTGTATCCTTGATAACTTAAATTATTTATTGCTCCATCAAGTGATGTAGAGTAGGCATCTGGAAAAATCCCTAAAACAGGATAATTTCTAACTCCAACTGCCCAAAGCCCATTTAATTGCTCATCAAGTCTTTTAGGATTATTATTGTGATTCGTTAAATATACAATTTGAATTTTTTTGTCATTGGCAATCATTGTTGGAATTAAACCTGCAAAAAATAGATGTTCATCATCGCTATGTGTTGAAAATAACAATATATCAGCTTTTTCGTGTGGTAATTCCCAAGTCTGTACCCAATTAGGTAGAGTATCATTAAATAAAAATATTTCTTTTATTGCTACATTCTCTTCATATGTTAAGTCTACTTCATTAACTTTTGCATCCAATTTAATGCATTCATGTAAAAATCCATTTTTCCCAATATCTATTTTAGTGTCTTTGTAATTTATAACGCCTTCTTTGGATTCAATGTAATAAATTATATAAACGTAATTAAATTCTTGATTACTAGAAATTTTTATTAAGTCTTTAGCATCCATTTTTAAATAAGTATTATAATTATTATCATTAAGCTTACTTACATTTTCATCATTAACTGCAATATTAATATTTTCAATGTAATTATCTCGCACCTCAGCCTTAACATTTAAAAACGGAATAAACAATAACAATATAAATAACTTCTTCATAACCATCACTAACTTAATTATAGCATGGTAAAATTTTCTTGAAAATAGCCTTTATTAAAATCTTATCCTATGATATGATATTTATAGATTTAAAAAGTGGTAGGGATTAAATATGAATGTAGTAAAATCAATTGGTAAAATATTTTCGTTTATTGGGATAACTCTAGGTGTTATTATTATAACTTTGGTCTTAACAATTTTTCTAATTTGTCATGGGCCATCAGAAAGTGCTCGTAATTTATTTGTGACGACAATTCTTGAAACTGGTCAATTAAAATTTTTAGCATCAGTATTTTTAAGTGATTCGGAAATATCCGAAATTGTATCTCAAAATTCTTTAGCTACTATGCAAGAAGAAGTGGATACAGGCTTAATTACAGTTGATGAAAATACAGAAAAAGAATTAATTGAAATACATAAAGTATCTGGCAATAATTTTGAAGGAACAATGATGATTGTAAATGACCCATCTAAAATAAGTTTGGCAACAACTTATCCTTGGAGTGAGTATGGAAAAGAATTAGATAAATTAGTTACGGAAAATAATGCTATCGCAGGTATTAACGGTGGTCTTTACTATAGCGATGCCAATAAAGGAGGACGTCCTTTAGGTGTAACTGTAAGTAATGGGGAAATTCAAGATATGTCACTTGGAGCAAACGGACTACATTTAATTGGTTTTGATGAAGATAATATCTTAAGAATAATTGATATTAGTAACATGAATCGTAATGAAATAAAAGAGCTGATAACTACCGAAAAAATTCGCGATGCCGTATCCTTCCAAGAAGAAGCGAGTGATTCAAATAATCATTTTGTAAAACTAATTATCAATGGTGAAAAAAGAGAATTAAATGGTATGGGAAGTGGGGCTAATCCTAGAACAGCGATTGGTCAACGTGAAGATGGTTCAGTTTTGTTATTAGTTACTGATGGTCGTGGCAAAAATGGACATCTTGGAGCAACTGCTGCCGATTTAATTGAAATAATGAGTGAGTATGGCGCTATAAATGCCGCTAATATTGATGGTGGAAGTTCTTCAACCATGTATTATAATGGAAAGTATTTAATGGATAGTGTTACATTTTATTATTCAAACTCATCATGGCGTCTACCAACAGCATTTATTGTAAAGGAATAGATTATGAAAAGTAGTAAAAGAAAAAGAGAAAAAAGATTTAAAAAAAGCCTTATTATTTACAGTATAGTATTAGCTATTCTGGCTTTAATATTTCTAATCTATATTTTTATAACATTGCTTAGTTATGAAAACAATCAAGTAGATAATTTCTTACTTAAAACAGTTAATGAATTAAGTGAAGACGATTTGAAAACATATTTAAATGATAATAATTTATCTACTGATTTATTGAGTAAGTATAAAACTATTACGGAACAAAAAGATTTGACAATTAAACATTTAGAAGATGAAACCTATGAAGTATATAACGGTAATCGTTTGCTTTTTACAATTGATACAAAAATAACTGATAATAAAACTAAATTAGGTTTATTTACATATCAGATAAGAGAAATTACTAAAATTACCCCTAATTTAAATCGCGGTTTATTCTATTATGATGTCTTAGTTCCTAGCAATTTTGAAGTGTATGTTGATTCCCAAAAAATAGAAGAATATAGTGAATCTAATGAATTTCCAGATTTAGATTTCATGTACTATAATGAATCAATGCCAACATTAGTTAAATATGAAATCAATAAATTAGATAGTGAAAAAGAAATTACTATTAAAGATTATAATGGAAATGTTGTGGATGTTAATGAAGATAATTTTGTTTATCAAAACAAAGATTATTTTATTAAAACTTCTACTTTAGAAGAGGCTAAAAATTATATAAATATTGACTTTGATGTTATGAAAGTAGCAGAAGACTGGCATTTATTTTTAACCAAAGATTTAAGTGGAGAAAGATATGGTTTTTATAACATTTCAAACTATTTAATCGAAGGCACCAACATGTATCAAATGGCTTACAATTGGGCTCATAATGTTGATATAACTTTTACAAGTAAACACACCTTAGGTAATCCTATTTGGCCAGTTGAAAGATTAGAAAATTTTGTGATATTTGGTCCGGATGCCTTTGCTTGTGAAGTATATTTAGAAAAAGATATGATTGTTGCAGGTAAACATCAAACCGATATCATGCATGATAAATTATATTTTATTAAAGATAATGGCAATTGGAAATTAATAAATATTCAAGCAATTGAAGAAAACTAAAAAGGAAGCTTAAAACTTCCTTTTTCTATGCTTGATTTACTTCCATAATTACTGGTAAGATAATTGGTTTTCTTCCAGTCAAATTATTTATAAATGGTAGTAATTCTAAAATAATTTGATTTTTTAAGTCTGTATACGAATATGG
>DVHV01000120.1 GCA_018711775.1 Candidatus Onthocola stercoravium
TATAGCTGAAAATAAAAAGTTTAATGAAGAGAAGATGAAAGAAAAAATAGAACTAGATGATAAAGATTTAAAAGTAATTGAAAAAGTGCCATTTAATTCAAATGATTTAATCGTTATTACTGTTGCTAAAAAATTATGTGCTTATGTAATTGCAGTAACAGAAAAATCACCAAAAAAATTTAGAGGAGTATTTGTTAATCGTATGCAAAATTATTGTTTAGATACAATTGAATATTTATTAGAAGCAAATTTTATACGAATGGATTCTACTACAAATAAATCGAAAAGAGAGCATTATCAAAAAGAGGCGATAGTTAAACTAAAACTATTGGGATACATAGCTATGGTTGCAGAGAGTTCTGGGTGTATTTTGACCAAACAATATAAACAGATTTCAATGCAATTAGCAGAAACCATTAATTTAATCGTTGCATGGAAAAAAAGTGATGATGAAAGATGGCGTAAAAGAAATTAGGATTTCTGGTTGAAAGACCTTTAATTAAGGAGAAAATTTATTTTTGTGCATTGTGTCTTTTGAGCCCCTCTTGGTTTTTGGCACGCGCGCGTCGTTAACAAAAATGGTAATAGAAATTGGAACAATGTTAATAAACGCAATGGTGGGGCTCGCCCAGATTCACTTTTGAAGGAATCATTTATAGATTCAGAAAACAGATCAGAGAAACATATTTTAAGTAAAATATGTCAGTATTGTAAGGTGAAGGAATTTTCTTCTTTTCTAATCGCTAAAAGATATAATCTTAGCGCGATGGAAGAATATAGAAACACTCACACAAGCAACGAGTAATTTGCTCTTTGTGCGTTATAAGGGGTGTTTATTTTTTTGGAGGCAACTATGAAATTAGATGAGATTTTTACTTTTGAAAATTTGTATAGTGCATATAAAAACTGTAGAATGTCTAAACAACATAAAGGAGAAGTTATTAGGTTTGAATCTAATTTAGCAGTTAATTTAAATAATTTAAATAAAGAATTAACAACTAAAAATTATAAATTAGGTAATTATAAGAAATTTTACATTTATGAACCTAAAGAAAGATTGATAGAAGCTTTACCATTTAAAGATAGAGTTGTGGTTAGATGTTTTTGTGATATATGCTTAAAACCAAAAATAGAGAGAAAATTGATATATGACAATTGTGCATGTAGAAGTGGTAAAGGAACAACATTTGCAATTGATAGATTACATAAATTTTTAAAGAAAGAATATTTAAAGGAAAGTAATAATGAGGTATATTTCTTAAAATGTGATATTCGTAAATATTTTCCTAGTATTAATCATGAAATATTAATAGAATTATTAGAAGAAATAGATTTTTCAAATGATGAAATGTGGATTATTAAAAAGCTGATTAAAGACCAACCAGATAATGCAAGTATAGGATTACCACTTGGTAATCAATCAAGTCAATGGTTTGCACTTTTATACTTAAATAAAATTGATCACTATATTAAAGAACAATTAGGAATTAAATGTTATGTGAGGTATATGGATGATATGATATTAGTTCATAGAGACAAAAAATATTTATCTGAGTGTAAAAATAAAATAAAAAAACTTTGTAATGATTTATTAGATTTAGAGTTGAATGAAAAAACTCAAATAGGAATGGTTAAAAATGGAATAGATTTTTTAGGTTATAGACACATTTTAAGTAGTTCAGGTAAGATTATAATTAAGCTGAGATATTCTTCAAAAAAACGTTTGAAAAAACATTTAAAAACTGTAAGTAAATTATATAATAAGGGAATAGTTGATGATGAATATGTATATCAAAGAAAAAACTCTTTTTATAATCATATTAAAGGCACAAATGAGAGTACAAAACTTAAAATCGACACATTTCCATTTAAAAAGGCAAAAAAACTTTAAATTGCCTTAAAATTGTGATTTTTCAGAGAAAATTTTACATTAAAAAAAATTAATTTTCTCTGAAAATTAACTACATAGTTAAGTCAAATATTTACTGAAAAATCACACAAAAAAACTTTAAATTGCCTTAAAATCTATTAAAAAAATTAAAAATATGTTATGATATATATGGTGATTTATATATGAACAACTTTACATTTTTAACTGATGAGCAACTATTTGGAAATAATCAGTTAGATATAATAAGTAGATATGGTACAAAATGTGCTATAACTGATTTTTCTATTTTATTAGGTGGTTATGTATCATCAGATGATTATACTAGTGAAGGAAATACTAGAAAAGATAGAACTGGTTGGTGGTGGACAAAAACACCTTATAACAATGACGCGCGCGTCGTTTACTCTAATGGTAATAGTTCTTGGTACCGTGTTTCTAGACGCAATGGTGGGGCTCGCCCAGCTTTACCTTACTCTTCAATCCAATCAATCTCCTCGAACGGAGTGAGAGGTGCCAGTGGAATTAAGGAAATTGAATATGGTGAATATCCACAAACAATTGTTGATGAAAATTATTCTCGTGAATTAGAAAGAGCATACAATAATGGAAGTTTAAGAACTACAGGCAAAAATTATACAACAGATTCAGTTAGATACCAAGATTATGATACAAATTTTAGGCCTAGAGCTCATACTGAATATGAATATAATGGAAGTAAATATATTCGTTTTGTTGGTGATTCAAACAGTGATGGAGAGGTTTTGTCTGATGGTAGAACAATTCAATCAGGAAATACATATTGGGTTCGTGTTGAACCAATAACTTGGCTAGTAGATGAAAGAGCAAATATAGCACTTTCGAAGAAATTAATTTTTTCTGGAGTACAATTTAAAAATCGTAGAGATTACAAAGGCGATTTTGATAGAACTGATATAAAACAATTTATGGATAATTATTTCTCAAAAGAAATAGTTTCTGATAGAGTTTATTCACAAACTACATCAGTAGAACAAATCCAAAATTTAGAAGAAAAAGAACCGGTAAGAAAACAAAACCCTTATGGTTTCAATTTTGATGGAGTATCAGAAGAAGATATAATAAGAGGAGCAGTAGAAAGTAATGTTTCAGTATTCTTACATGGTAGATCAAGTGAAGGTAAATCAGCAAGAGTAAAACAATTAGATCCAGATTGTGAAATAATATATATGAGAAATGCAACTCCTGATAGCTTAAATGGAAAGAGTGTTTATAACGCTGCAACAGGAGAAATGATTGATGTACCACCAACATGGTATTCAAAAGTAAAAGAAAAATGTGAAGCTGAACCAGATAAAATTCATATTATATTCTTTGATGAACTTACAAATGCACTTCCTTCCATACAAGGTATGGCATTTAACATAGTATTAGATGGTGAAGTAAATGGTAA
>DVHV01000121.1 GCA_018711775.1 Candidatus Onthocola stercoravium
TATAGCTGAAAATAAAAAGTTTAATGAAGAGAAGATGAAAGAAAAAATAGAACTAGATGATAAAGATTTAAAAGTAATTGAAAAAGTAAACTTTAGAAAGTCATTTCTAGAAGAATATAGTACTCTATTTACAGAAGGTATTGTTGATAAAGAAGTAACAATATCTTACGAAGATACTACCAAAGTAGTAAGTTTATCTTCTCCAAAAAACGAAAAGGAAATAGAAGACTACATTCACAAACTGCAAAACTATTATCAAGTAGAGTACTTTAAAATAGAGGTAATCAGAAAAGAAAATGGAACATTCTATTTAGAATATAGTCCGAATAAAAAGCAAGAAATCATAAAATTAATCCCAATCAAAGATGAAAAAGGATTCAAACCTAATCTAGGTTATGGAGTAATAGCAGTATCCTAAATCAAAATAGGGTGTACATGAATTTCAAAATAATAATGAAATAGATGTACACTTTTTCTTTAACAATATTTTTAAAATTTCCAAAAAAATGTACAAATCGTCCAAAAAATCTTAAAAAAATAGCCCATTTTGTCAGACTTCTGACTGACAAATAAGTAATTTTAGGCATTTTTGATAGAAATCCTGTTAGACAAAAGTCAGACAATTTAGACATTGTCGGACAATAACAATCTTCTAAAACCTTTATAATACGGTCAAACTCGCCACTGGCGATGTTGTTTGTCAGACACAGTTATCCTGTTTAAAATGACTTCTCGAAAATGTACATAAAAATCTTAGAAATTCAAAAATTTAGGGACATCAAAAAGTACATAGAAAATCATCTTGGAAGGAAAAGGGTTGAATTAAAAAGTAAACACTCGTAAGTTAGAAAAAATATAAAACTATTGATAAAAAAAGAAAAAACGATAGTTTTTTGTTGTAAAAAAGGTCAAAATGGAGTAAATTAGAAAACATGAACGAGAAATTACTTGTTTTATTCCACGTCAAAAAGTGACGAATGGATGAAATTTTTCAAAATTTCAAAAGTAAACACTCGTCATGAATAGGATAATATAGTCGGCTTCTATGCCGTAGAAGAAAGACTTATTGTTTGTCTTTTTTCTTAAGTAATTCGGAAGACAAGGATACTTCATCAGGAAGAATAAGAAAGACCCCTAACTTGTTTAGTAATTCTTCATCAATAAAATGTTGAATCTCTAAATAAGGAGTATTTCCTCTTAATGATTCTCTAGGTACAGAGTTAATATGACTCATGAGAAGATTACAATCATCTTGAGTTAGATTATCAAAAGAAGAACCTTTAGGAAGAATATAACGAATGTATTCATGATTCTTTTCAATGGCACCTTTTTGATAAGAGGCAGAAGGGTCACAGTAGAATACGTGAGAGACTTGTTCATTTGAGATAGGATCGATTTCAATGGAAAGAGGATCAAAGAATTCATGACCATTATCCGTAAGAATAATTTGAAAGATTCTTTTAAAGTTGTCTATGCCAATGGTAGATCGAATCCAATCAAAAACCTTGTTAACACAAAGAGTGGTTTGGGAGTCCATGATGAATGTTAACATGAGATTGTATTGAACAAGGAGTAAAGTTAAAAGAACTTTACCCCCTTTAATACCTTCTACCGTATCCATCTGAACAATAGAAATATCTTCATCTTTATGAGCTTCTAGATAAGCTAAGTAATCCTTGTATGTCCGATTCATACGAATTAGAGATTCTTCTCTGGTTCGTCTTTTTTTGCCATCTTTTCTAGGTTTATAGCCGACTTTTCTAGGAAGATCGATATTACGAAAAGAAAAAATACCTGCATCAATTAAATGATAGAATTCCGTTTTAGAAAAATAAAGTAAATCAGGATGATTGATATACACTTGATTAATGGATTGTTTTTGCTCTTTAATTAAAGGGGCAATAACTTCCTCAATTTTTTGAATTTCTTCTTTAGTTAAACGAATTCCTTGTCTAGCTTCTGTGAGAAAAGAAAGATATTCATTGTGAGCTTGTTTTGCACGGTAGTAATATGGATCGGTTATAATAAATTAGACAGAAAAGATAAGGACAATGTATAATAAAATTGGAAAGGAAAAGAAGCCTATGAAAGAAAGAAGAGAAAGAAGAAATTATACAGAAGATTTTAAAAAGCAAGTAGTCAATTTATATAATAATGGAAAATCTAGAAGTGAAATTATCAGAGAATATGATTTAACTCCATCCGCTTTTAATAATTGGGTAAAACAATATAATACTAGTGGTTCATTTAAAGCAAAAGATAATCGTACAGAAGAAGAACAAGAGTTAATCGAATTAAGAAAAAGAAATCGTCAACTAGAAATGGAGGTAGATATTTTAAAGCAAGCGGCACTGATAATGGGACGAAAATAAAGGTAATAAAAGCGAATAAAGACAAGTACAGTATCAGTGCAATGTGTAAAGTTCTAAAAGTGTCCAGAGCCCTTGTCTACTATGTTTCAAAAAAACAAGACGATTCAGAAATACGAAATCATATTATTCAAATATTTCATGAAAGCAGAAACAATTATGGAACAAGAAAAATTAAAGTAAAACTTGCAGAACGTGGTTATCAAGTGAGTCGAAGAAGAATCGGAAGAATTATGAAAGAAGAAGGATTAGTAAGCAATTATACTGTAAAGCAATTTAAAGTACATAAAGCAACTTGCAATGAAGAAAACGTAGATAATGTAGTAAATCGAGAATTTACAAGAGAAGAACAATTAGATGTTGTAGTAAGTGATTTAACTTATGTGAACGTAGCTGGAAAATGGAATTATATATGTCTCATATTAGATTTATTTAATCGAGAAATCATCGGGTATTCATGTGGTAAATATAAGAATGCAGAACTTGTATATAAAGCGATTTGTAAAGTTCCATATGATTTAAATAAAATTCATATATTCCATACAGACCGAGGAAATGAATTCAAAAATAAATTAATTGATGAAGTTATCAATACATTTCACATCAAACGCTCATTATCTAAAAAAGGTTGCCCATATGATAATGCAGTAGCTGAAGCAACTTATAAAATTTTTAAAACGGAGTTTGCATTTAATAAAAGATTTGCAAATTTAGAAGAATTAGAACGGGAATTGTTTGACTATGTAAATTGGTACAACAATGTTCGAATTCACGGATCACTAAATTACCAAACACCTGTAGCATATCGTTTGGGGTTGTCCTTATAAAAATTGTCTAAAAAAGTGTTGACAATCCATTAGGCTATGCTATACTTATAAGGTAGGCTGGTGGTAAAAGAATGATTGTGTTTAAAAATGTTTCAAAGTCTTTTGGTAATCATAAGATTTTAGATAATATTAATATAGAGTTTGCTGATAATACGATTACCTGTTTGATAGGAGAAAGTGGATGTGGTAAAACAACTCTTTTAAAAACGATTAATCGTCTTATTGAACCTACTACAGGTAGTGTATTTATTAATGGAAAAGATATTTCGAAAGAGAATGTCATTAATTTAAGAAGAAGTCTTGGATATGCGATTCAACAAACTGGTTTATTTCCGCATATGACCATTCGTGAAAATATTGAAATTATTTTAAAACTTACTAAGAAAAAGAAAGAAGCAATTGCGAATAGAACATTAGAACTTATGGATATGGTAGGGTTAAATGCTTCTGAATATTTAGATCGATATCCGTCTGAGCTTAGTGGAGGTCAACAACAAAGAGTAGGTATCGCTCGGGCATTTGCCACTGATCCTGATATTATTTTGATGGACGAACCTTTTAGTGCTCTTGATCCGATGACAAGAAGTGCTTTGCAAGATGAATTAATACGAATTCAAAGTCGTTATAAAAAGACAATTATTTTTGTGACGCATGATATGAATGAAGCAATTAAGATAGCAGATAAAATAGCGATTTTAAATGAAGGTCATGTTATTCAGTATGATACACCTGAAAAAATTTTAAAAAATCCTGCTAATGATTTTGTGAAGAATTTTGTTGGTCCTAAAAAGATATGGTCTTCTCCTGAATTTATTAAAGTAAGTGATATTATGATAGAACATCCTGTTACTTGTAATCCTGAGTATTCTATTTTCTATTGTCTTAATAAAATGAGAATGGCTAAAGTAGACACTTTAATGGTTGTGGATGATAAAAATGTTTTATTAGGTATTTTGTATGCAGATGTATTTACTAATGTTTCCTATGAGCATAAAAAAGCAAAAGATTTTATTGAAAAAGATTTTTTGGTAACGCATCCAGAGGACTCCATTGTTGATTTGTTAGACTTGATTGATAGAGAAAAGATTACTACGATGCCAGTGGTAGATAGTAAAGGTCATTTAAAAGGGCTTATTACACGAAGTACTTTGTTAACCTATATGAGTCAACAATTTATAAAGGGGGATGAATGATGAATTTTATTACTTATATGAGTGAAAATATGGATCAAATCCTCTCTTTATTAGTAGAACATATTGAGCTTACATTCTTAGCTGTAGCAGTCGCTATTTTGATAGGTGTTCCAATAGGAATTCTTATTAGTTATGTAAAAAAACTTGGTAAACCAGTGCTAGCTCTTGCTAATGTTATGCAGGCGATACCTTCGATGGCATTGTTAGGTTTTATGATACCTTTTTTAGGAATTGGAACGAAACCTGCAATTGTTATGGTAGTCTTGTATTCTTTGCTTCCTATTATTAAAAATACTTATATTGGAATTCAAAATATTAATGCAGATATGTTAGAAGCGGCTCGAGGCATTGGTCTTACAAAATGGCAAATTCTTGTAAAGGTACAAATTCCACTGGCTTTACCAGTGATTATGGGTGGTATACGTATTTCGGCTGTTAGTGCGGTTGGTCTTATGACTTTGGCTGCATTCTGTGGAGCAGGAGGGCTAGGATACTTAGTTTATGCTGGTATTCGTTCTATTAATAATGCTCAAATTTTAGCAGGGGCTATTCCAGCTTGTATCTTGGCTTTATTCTTTGATTATATTTTGGGTATTGTGGAAAATTTAGTAACACCAAAATATAAAAAACAAGGAAAGGTATCTTTCTTTAAAAGAAGGGGATTTCAAGTTAGTGTATTAATACTTACTATTTTGGCTTTTCTTTGTCTGATAATTTACCCAGTGTTTCAAGGAGAACAAGCTAAAAAACAGATTACTATTGGTAGTATGGATTTTACAGAACAAGAAATTTTGTCTTACATGATTAATGATATCATTGAAGATAGGACAGATATTACAGTAAATCAAAGACTTTCTTTAGGTTCTTCGACTATTGTTTTGTCTGCATTAGAGCAAGATGATATTGACATGTATGTAGATTATACTGGAACGATTTATGGTAGTGTTTTAAAACATGAACCTAATTCTAATGTCGAGGAAGTTTATAATATTTCTAAAAAAGAAATGAAAGAGAAGTATGATGTCAATGTTTTGGGTGATTTGAATTTTAATAATACTTATACTTTAGCTGTCCGAAGAGATACAGCAGAACAATATAATTTAAAAACTATTAGTGATTTAAGTGCAGTATCAAGTGAACTTATTTTTTCACCAACTCTCACATTTATGGAAAGAAATGATTGTTGGGTAGGATTACAACAAGTTTATCCAATAGCTTTCCAGGATGTCATGCCAATTGATGGAGCTCCTAGATATGTGGCTTTAACTAATCATGAAAGTGATGTCATTGATGCTTATTCAACAGATGGTCTTTTGAAAAAATATGATCTAGTTGTTTTGGAAGATGATAAAGGATTTTTTCTTCCATATCACGCAATTCCAATAGTGAATAATCGAGTTTTGGAGGAATTCCCTGAAGTTGTTCCAATTCTAGAAGAACTTTCTATTTATTTAAGTGATGACGTGATGCGTGAACTTAATTATAAGGTTGATGAAGAACAACAAAGACCAGAAGATGTGGCAAGAGATTTTTTAATTCAAAATGGTTTAATTACTGAAAAATAGTGAACTGTTAGAGTCCACTATTTTTTGGATTAATATTTCTTAATGTAATAGAAAGAGCAAGATAATATCCTGCAATCCTGCATTCCTGCAACTTATTGTTGACAAACATACGTTTGTGCCCTATAATTTTGTTAATTGAAGAAAGCAAGGTGATATAGTATATTATAAAGTTAGAGTGATTTGTTTAAAAATATAATAAACTAAAAAATAAAAATAGTACGGGGGCGACCCTCGGAAACATGGTCTCTGTAAAAAGAGAAAAGGAATATCGTGAGGTATTCCAAGGGAAGAAATAAAGAATTTATTTTCTGCTCTATTCCTTTTTGTTCTTTTCTAGTATTATAATGTATGTAGAAATGAGGAGAACGAAATGATTATACGTGAAAGATATTTGAAATTGATTAGGCCTTTTTATGATCAAGATTTAATTAAGGTTTTAATTGAAATTAGACGTTCTGGAAAGTCTGTTTTATTAACACAAATTATTGATGAATTAAAATTAAAAGGAATTTCTGATCAACATATTGTATATATTAATTTTGAAGATTTTGACTATGCAGAATATACTGAACCTAAAAAATTACATAATTTTATCAAAGAGCAAATTATTGATGATGAAAAGTATTATATATTCTTTGATGAACTTACAAATGCACTTCCTTCCATACAAGGTATGGCATTTAACATAGTATTAGATGGTGAAGTAAATGGTAA
>DVHV01000122.1 GCA_018711775.1 Candidatus Onthocola stercoravium
TAAAATTGATAAAATATTAATTATATTTTCAAAAGTATTTTTGGAAATTGGTTCTGAAATTATATCAGAACCTGGTATTCCAGCATTTAATAAATAATCACGAATTAAAAATGCTTCGGGATTATTTCTATCTTTATTAAAATAACCAATTCCTCCGGATGCTATTAATTTTTTTACTAAACCTTCTTGATATAAAGATGCACCAGCTGCTGCACGTTTATAAAGACTTGGGCCTCCGAGGATAATACCAATATCACTTGGTTTTTCTAAAGAATTATCTTTAAATACTATTTTACTGATATCTTCATCAGTAGCTTCTAATAAAATACTTCTTATTTTAATATCTGTTAATTTCATGTTTCTCCTTATAATTAGTTCTTGCTAATGTTATTGGTTCATTAGTTCGGTCTTCACTAGCAAGTTGTGAGTAATAAAGGTTTCCGCCATCTACAAATTGTTCTTTATTTTCTTTATTACCAAAACTTGCATAAAAGCATAAATAATCATGCATACTTTCTAAAGAATATAAAAAGTCAATTACGGCTTGGTAAGCGGGAACATCAGTTACTCCTAAAAATTCTTTATATAGTCCACTTGAGTATACTGAAG
Organism: Candidatus Onthocola stercoravium; assembly: GCA_018711775.1. Taxonomy (GTDB): domain Bacteria; phylum Bacillota_I; class Bacilli_A; order RF39; family UBA660; genus Onthocola_B; species Onthocola_B stercoravium. The sequence goes on from DVHV01000122.1 coordinate 610, forward strand.
ATTGATTTTCTAAAGTTATTTGAGCATATAAATTGTTGCCATTATCAATACCAGTTACTTTTAATACTTCATTAATCCATTTTTCACTAATTTTTCGATTATAAAATGTATTTATTACCGCATAGGCATCTTCGTAACTATGTGGCGCTGCTTCTCCAATAACTGTAGCAACTATTTCAGCAAATTGTTCTTCTGTTAAGTTTTCTCTTTCAAGAATTATATCTAGTTTTTCTTCATCACTTACAATCGGCGGGTTAGTTTTTTCATGCATCTTTTTATCTTCATGATCATAATATATTTTATCAAGTAAAGGTAGCATTTTCTTTTGACTATCAAGCTTATTGATTGATGATGCACTAGTAGTCATTAAGATAACTAGAGTTAATCCTATACATGTAGTTTTTTTTAGTCCTTTTTCTTTTAAATATTTTAATACTTCTATTATTCTTTTATCATTATTCACATTAATTCCCCCAAACAAAGAGGTATTTTAACATAAATTTAAAAATTAGTAAATATTTGAATAAAATTTAGTTAGGGAGCAATTTATGGATAGAAATTTTCATAATACAAATTTTCCACCGAATACTGATCCGCATTTGTATGCGGTTTTAGCAGTAACCGTTGGTTTTGCTTGTGTTGGAGACTACAATGCCAATGAACAGAATTCTATTGGCAACTGGTTAATCTTAGTTGGGCAATATATTCTTACTCATGCTGCTCAACAACAATTAATTGAAGCAAGACTAGAAAACAACAATTTAAATACTAATTCCCAAAAACATAAAAACGGCACCGGAGGGCCGTTTACAGATAATGAGCAAGGAAGAAGTAATCAAACTCAAAGATATGAAGTTGATTTCTTAATCGATGCTATTAGTAAAATAGAAAAAGAATTAAAGAATTTAAAATCTAATTAAAGTTAATAGTTATATCCCCAATTCCACCATCGATATCAATTATATTTGCACCATCGCCATAACTAGATCTACCATAATCTTCACCATTTACAGTGATGTTACCAATTCCCTTATCAAGACGGAATGAATATAAATCTTCTCCACCAGTAAGTGTAAGGTTTACCTCACCAATTCCAGCATTTATGCTACTTCTACCTAAGATTTCACCATTGAAGTTCACTTCACCTACTCCAGTATCTAATTCGACATTTGTTAGTATTGTATTATTAATATTAATTGCACCGGTTCCCCCATCTATTTCAGCATTAGAAAAATCAGAATTATTAATATTTATTACACCAGCACCATAATCTAAAGTAAATTCTCTAGCACTTATAGAATCAATAGTAGTTTCTCCAGCACCAGTATCAATACTTAGTTCATTTAGATAATCAGGAACATAAACTATTACCTTGCCGGCTTTATTGTTACCAAATAACCAAAAACTATCTTCTTCGATATATAAATTGCCATTTCTTTCTCTTACATGAAATTTATCAGTTACATTACTCGCTTCAACTTTAAATTCAACACCTTTTTTTATTTCTAGGTTAGTTGTACCTAAATCAATTTCAATATTAGAAATATCATTATAACTTTCTAAAAAAGTGATATCTCCTTCAGCATAGGCAAATGAACCAACAAGTGCTAAAATTGCATTAATGATTATACATATAATAAAGATTGCTAGAACAATTGCGGCGATTTTTATTCCTTTTTGAACCCCACTCATTTGATATCTACACTCCCAAATAAGGCAAGAGCATCAACATAAATCACTTTTTTAGCATCCTTAGTTTTATTTCTGTTGCTTACACCACCGAATATTGGAGTAGATTTAACTTTTACTTCTACATCTTTAGGGACAATTATATCAATTCCTCCGAAAATGGCACTAGCAGTAATCACAGCCTCATTTTTAATTTTAGCATTAGTTAAATCAAGTACTACACTACCAAATATAGCATCTAAGTTAGCATTTTTAAACTCCTCGTCATTTTTAACAACAAATTGTTCAGAAAATGTTGCACAAATAGATTCACTATCACTTTTACTCTTAGTTTCGTGGATCTTTTCAGTAATTTTACTTCTAAACATATTACCAAATATTAAATAGATTCCAATAAATACTAATATTGCTGGAACGAATAATTTGAATATTAAATCAAATCTTATCCATCCATTACATAATAGTAGCAATACTATACCAATAATAAGACCAATAATATTACCAATCCTACTTTCATTGGTTGTATCAAATAAACCAATGAAACATGGAATTATTATAAGTAATGTCCACCATCCATTAAAGAAGATATTAAAATCAATAATATCTAATGCATTAAGGGCTACAACAACCCCTAATACTATAAAAACTAATCCCCATAATATTCTGTTTACTTTTTCCATATTTTATCTCTCTTTCTTATTTACATTTAGTTAACTTTGCTTTTTGTTGATAACTCGCGGCCTCCGGGCGGATT
>DVHV01000123.1 GCA_018711775.1 Candidatus Onthocola stercoravium
AATTTTTAGTTGACAAAATTAATCTTAAATAATATTATTATATATGCAAGGATTTGATAATTTAATTACTGTGCAGATTAAGTTATTCAAGTGCTTGCATTTTTTAGGAGAAAATATGAATAGATATAAATCGACAAGACTTGCTAGTATATTAGGAATACTTGGCAATCTTTTTTTACTTATTATTAAAGGTTTTTTAGGCTTAATTACTCATAGTCAAGCCATGATTGCTGATAGTATTAATTCTGCTAGTGATATAGTTTCTTCTTTTCTTACCTTTATCGGCAATAAGATTGCTAGTAAACCTCGTGATGATGATCATCATTTAGGTCATGGTAAAGCTGAATATATTTATTCTATGCTTATAAGTGTTTTAATTATCATTGTAGCAATAACTCTTCTTAAAGATTCTATTATTAGTTTCTTTAATCCAAGTGATTTTAATTTTACTATATGGTATATTTTAGTATGCATAATAACAATATTAGTTAAATTAGGTCTATTTCTTTATACTAATCACGTTTATAAAAAATATAATAACTTACTGTTACTCGCTAATTCTAAAGATCATCGCAATGATATGATTATTACAACATTTACTTTAATCTCCGGAGTTTTCATTTATTTTGGTATAATTTGGTTCGATAGTATAGTAGGCCTAGGTATATCTGTATTCATACTTATAACAGGTATAAAAATATTTGTTGAAAGTTATAATGTTTTAATGGATAAAGCCATGAATGAAGAAACTAAAAATGAGGTTTTAGCCATTATCAACAAATATGATGAAGTTAAGAAAATCCAACATTTTAATGCTACTCCAGTAGGGTATATGTATCAAGTGTCATTTACAATATTTGTTGATGGTAATTTATCTACTTATGAATCTCATGATATTGCCAACCGGTTAGAAAAAGAAATAACATCATTAGATGATATATATTTGACAATAATTCACGTAAATCCGCTTTAAACCTTGTGTAACTTTTAAACTTTTGTTAAAATTAAAATGGAGGGAGTCATATGAACTCTACAAGTTTAAATTATTATCATACTAATGTGGGAATTCCTAATATGATTTTATCTAACAAGGATTTCTTTTTAAATAATATTATTAAAAATCCTGAAAATATGAAGTATTTTATTACTAAAGATACTTATAAAAAAGCCTGTGATCGAAAAGGCATTACTAAAGAGTCTATAACATGTGAATTAAGTGCCAATAATATTGGTGGGCATTTTATTGTTTATGTCAAATTTCCCAAAGATTACAGTGATGCAAATATTGCCATAGCCATAGCAATTAAAGATAATAATTTTAGGTATTTTACTTATGAAAATGGTAATAATGATACTGGCTTTGTTTGTGAATGGCAAATAGATGACGGAAAGTTAACCAAACATTTAAATTATGGTCAAACATCCGAAATAAATTTAAGTTTATTTGCTGGAAAATTGCAAGTTATATTAGAAGGTAGGTGATTATATATGTTTATTGGAGAAAATCCGATACATATTAAAGTAGAAAAAAATGATGATATTGCAGAAATTGTTTTGATGCCCGGAGATCCTTTGCGTGCCAAATACATTGCAGAAAAGTTTTTAAGTGATGCTCGTTTAGTTACCAGTGTTAGAAATATGCTTGGCTTTACGGGAACTTACAAAGGAAAAAAAGTAACAGTTATGGGCAGTGGCATGGGTATGCCTAGTATGAGCATTTATGCCTTTGAATTATTTCATTTCTTTAATGTTCAAAAAATTATTCGTATTGGAACTTGCGGAGCTGTAAGTCCTAAAGCAGGAGTTTCAGAAATACTTTTAAGTGATAGTGTTTATTCAGAATCAAACTTTGCTTATACTTATAATGATTATAAAGAAAATGTTGTAATTGCTAATAAAAATTTAAATGATACAATTGTTGCAACCGCAGGTGAACTAGGCATGCAAGATAAATTGCACATTGGTATGCTAACAACGATGGATGTTTATGGCCCTTATATTGATTACGACCGAGTTTTAAATCGTATTCCAACTGAATATAAGGATAAAATTTTAGGAGAAGAAATGGAAGCCTATGCTTTAATTCATATCGCTAATTCGATGAATAGAAGTGCTACAGCCATGGCTACTGTTGCTGACTCAAAATTTTCAAATGTAGTAATGTCAATTGAAGATCGCCAAAAATCTTTAGATGATATGATTATCTTAGCCTTAGAATCCATTATAAAATAAGTGACAACTTCTTCATGAGAAGTTGTTTTTTAAATTATCATTTGCTATAATCAAATATAGATAGGGTGATACAAATGAATGATATTGATACAAATATTTTTAGGGCTTATGACATACGAGGAATATATCCTGCAGAAATTAATGAACAAACAGCTTTTACAATTGGAAAAAGTTATGGTTCGTATTTACAAGAAAAATATAATAAAAATAGTTGCATAGTTTCTCATGATAATAGACTTTCAAGTGAGTCTTTATCTCAAAATTTAATTAAAGGGATAACTTCTAGTGGCTGTAATGTTATAAATTATAACTTAACGACTACTCCAATGAATTATTATGGACGTTATTTAAATCAAATGCCAGGAATAATGGTTACTGCTTCCCACAATCCAAAAGATGATAATGGATTTAAATTCTCTTTTGATGGTATGATTAATGCCCGTGGAGAAATGATTGAAGACTTTAAAAATTATACACTCACTGGCAATTTCAAAAGTGGTCAAGGCAGTGTAGCCAATAGTAACATTATGGATAAATATATAGAATATTTAAAATATTCTATAAAATATGGTAAAAATAAAAGAAAAATTGTTATTGACTGTGGTAATGGAGCTACGTGTAGCATAATAAAAAAAGTATTTGACAGTAGCTTTTGTACTCCAATATATATAAATGATACTTTAGATGGAAATTTTCCAAACCATCATCCAGATCCAGCAGTTAAAGAAAATATGAAACAATTACAAGAAAAAGTAAAAAAAGAAAAAGCTGACTTTGGAGTAGCTTATGATGGTGATGGTGATCGTTTAGGTATTGTTATGGAAAATGGTGAAATATTGCCGATTGAATACTTTATGATTATTTGTATTAAAGATATGTTTAATAGTGTTAATAACAAAACTTTTCTTTATGACATCAAGTGTTCAAAAAGTGTCGATGATTATATAAGAAGTCTCGGCGGAACACCGCTTTGTTATCGAACAGGGGCTAGTTATACCCAATTTAAAGTTCATCAAGATAATCTTCCTTTTGGTGGTGAATTTTCAGGTCATATTTTCTTTAGAGATCGTGATGCTGATTGTGGTAGTGCAATTTATGCTACTTTGAGATTCTTAGAAATTATGAGTAAAACTAGCGACAAATTAAGCAAAATAGTTGCTGAGTTTCCTAAATATTACGCAACACCAGAAATAAAGATCCCAACTCCTGATAATCTTAAATTTCAAGTTGTCGATAAGATTAAAGAATATGCTAAAAGTATGAACTATCCAATAAATGACATTGATGGGGTAAGAATAACTTATACTAACGGTTGGGCTTTAGTCCGAGCTAGCAACACTGGACCAAATGTAATATTTAGAGCAGAAGCTGATACTGAAGAAGGAGCAAAAATATTAGAAAATATTTACATTCCAATGATCCAAAAAGCTAGCGAAGGAAAAGAAATGTTGTGAAAAAACATGTGCTTAGCAGCTGCTAAGCATAATTTTATATATATTAAATTGTTAAACCAACAGAATTAGTTGAAGATATTTCAATAAATGATATAATATATTCAATTAGTTGAGGAGGGTTATTTATGATACAAGATAAAAGTAGAAAAATTTTTATAACAGGAATTATTATTTGTCTAGTATTAATTACTTGGACAATCATGTCTTGGCCTTTAGGATTATACGATCTTAAATTTTGGATTTTCATTTTTATTGCTCTTTTTGAAGCAATATTAGTTGTATTTATTAATGAATTATTGAAAACAAAACAAAAAAAGAAAAAAAGAGATAATAAAAAGTTTCAAAAACAATTTAATACTTTATTAATAGTAGCATTTGTAGTAGGTATATTACTTATAATTTCTCTAAGTAGTATTATTTGGATACTTACTTCTCTAAATAATATAAGCAAAGCTTATCCTGAAGGAACCATGACCTATGAATTAGAAGAATATGATAAAGAATTAATAATTCCATCATATTCAGTAATTGAAGGTGAATATTGGGATGAATTAGTTGTATTTCGAAGTCCCAAAAGCACAGACCAATTAGAAAGTGAATTATCTACAATTCTAAATAGTTCCCCATTTATAAAATACGAAACAGAAAACGGTAATGTTTATTATAATCGCGATGAAGATTATACAATTACTAGTTATGAAGTTCATAAAAATTTATTTATAAATTCTTTCAATCTTGTTTATTGCGATGGCCTTTGTGATTAGAATAAAAAATTTCTTGACTTAAATAAATCATATGATATATAATTTATGTATCGGAAAAATTATGAACGAGACACGTATATTTTGGATATTTAAAGAGAGTTCTTGTTAGGTGAGAGTAGAACATTTGCGAAAAAATATATATCACTCGGGAGTTGGATAGCTGAAAAAAGTAAGTTATCTCGTTAATCGCGTTAAGATAATTAAGTAAATTAAAGGATGGTACCGTCAATTATGACTCCTTGGGTATCATCCTTTTTATTTTGGAGGTTAGAATATGAAGAAAGATTTTAAAAGTTTAAGCAAAGATTCAGTTGATGTAACGGAAGGAAAAATCTTAGAACGTTGGCTTAAAGATGACATATTAAATAAGTGTATCGAAAATAGAGGTGCTGCACCATATTTTGTTTTCTATGACGGACCAGCAACAGCAAATGGTCATCCAGGCTTGCACCATATGGTAGCCAAATTCTTAAAAGATACTATTTGCAAATATAAAACTATGCAAGGTTTTAAAGTATTGCGTAAAGTTGGTTGGGATACCCATGGTCTTCCAGTTGAGTTGCAAGTAGAAAAAGAACTTGGTTTCAACGGTAAAAAAGATATCGAAAGATATGGCATTAAGGAATTTAATCAAAAATGTCGTGAGTCAGTTTGGAAAAACGAAGAAACATTTACTGAGTTAACTAATAAAATGGGCCAATTTATTGACTTTAAACATCCATATGTAACTTATGATAACAATTACATCGAAACAGAATGGTGGATATTAAAGAAATTTTGGGAAGAAGGTTTGTTTTATGAAGGAGCAAAAATTCTTCCATATTGTCCTAGATGTGGTACAGGTTTAGCAAGTCACGAAGTTGCCCAAGGTTATGAAGAAATGAGTGTTGATACTGTAATTGTACCAATGAAAAAAAAGGATGAAGATGTTTATTTCCTTGTTTGGACAACTACACCTTGGACATTAATTGCTAATGTTGCACTTTGTGTTAATCCAGAATATGATTATTCTTTAGTTGAATCAAAAGGAACCAAATTCATATTAGCAACTAGTCTAGTATCTAAAGTTCTTGGTGATGAAGCAACAATTTTGGATACTTTTAAAGGTAGTACCTTAGAATATACCGAATATGAACAATTAATACCAGAACTTACTGTTGACCGTAAAGGTTTCTTTGTTACTTGTGATACTTATGTAACTGCTGAAGATGGTACTGGTGTTGTTCATATAGCACCTGCTTTTGGGGCCGATGATGCGAGTGTAGGTAAGAAATATAACTTGCCATACTTAAATCCTGTCGGAGAAGATGGTAAATACATGGAAGGTCCATGGCGAGGAATGCTTGTATTTGATGCTGATGTTGAAGTAATCAAATATTTAAAAGAAAATGGCAAATTATTTAAAAAGCAAAGAATGGTTCACAACTACCCACATTGCTGGAGATGTCATTCACCATTAATTTATTATTCTAAGCCAAGTTACTACTTAGAAATAACTAAAATTAAGGATAAAATTGTTGCTAATAATAAGACTGTCAATTGGTATCCGGCTTATGTCGGTGAAAAACGTTTTGGTAATTGGCTAGAAAATTTAAATGACTGGGCAATTTCTAGAAGTAGATATTGGGGAACACCACTTCCTTATTGGATTTGTTCTTGTGGTCATACGGAAATGATTGGATCAAGAAAAGAATTAGTATCCAAGGCAATTGAGACAATCGATGAGTCTATCGATTTACATCGTCCTTACGTCGATGAAGTGCATTTAAAATGTCCTGAATGTGGTAAAGCCATGACTAGATGTAAAGATGTAATTGATTGTTGGTTTGACTCTGGTTCAATGCCTTTTGCCCAATATCATTATCCATTTGAAAATAATGATTTATTTGAAACTCAATTTCCAGCAGATTTTATCTGTGAAGGAATCGATCAAACGAGAGGTTGGTTTTATACACTTCTAGTAATTTCTACATTTGTTAAAGGTGTAAGTCCCTTTAAAAATGTTTTAGTAAATGATTTACTTTTAGATGCTGAAGGTAAGAAAATGAGTAAATCTCGTGGCAATATCGTTGAACCATTTACTACAATGAAAGAATATGGTGCTGATACAGTTAGATTTTATTTACCTTATGTTTCACCAGTATGGGTACCACTTAAATTCGATATTAATGGTTTAAAAGAAGTTCATTCCAAGTTCTTTAATCCACTTAAAAATACTTATAACTTCTTTACAATGTATGCTAATATCGATGGTATTGATATCGATGAATGTGATATTCCAGTAAACAAACGAGAAGACATCGATAGATGGTTAATAAGTAAATATAATAAATTATTAAAATATGTAACTGATGCATATGAAGAATATGATTTAAATAAAGTAGTAAGAGCTTTAACAGACTTTGTATCTGATGATTTATCTAATTGGTATATAAGAAGAAATAGAGATCGTTTCTGGGGTTCTAAATTAGATGATTCCAAGAAAGCAGTATATAAGACAACTTATGAAGTATTAGTTGGCTTGTCCCAAATGATGGCACCAGTTGTTCCATATCTATCTGAAGAAATATATACTAA
>DVHV01000124.1 GCA_018711775.1 Candidatus Onthocola stercoravium
CCGGCGGCTCTTAATCCGCCCGGAGGCCGCCGAGTTATCAACATAAAAAAAGCAAGTGTAAATCTGCGGTATTGAGAAATAGGTTTGCTAGATTAATTTGATGAATTAGAAACTTAATTTGTCATATATGACTAGCATGTTATACCCCTTTTTGACGCTTTCCCTTCTTTGTAGTATAATATACCGCAAGGAAGTGATTTCTATGAAGTATGTTAAGAATTCTAATTTACCACTTATAATTGGGGCTATAGTAATACTTGCCATAGGATTGGTAATTGGACTAAATATAAATAAAAAAGAAGTTTACACTCGTGTAGATATGGTGGCTAGTACTGAAAGTAATAATAGCAATAATGAAATTGAAGTAATTGGTGATGAAATAGATATTAAAGAAGAACAAGTAATAAGTGATAATAATAGTAAAGAAAATAATTCTATGGATAATATAAGTAATAATGATAGTACAAGTAGTAAAAACACTCAAAGTAATAATTCTACTAATAATACTAATGACATTAGTGAGACAAGTAATTATTCAAATAATGATGAAGTAGTTATTAATAGTTTGGAAAGTTCTTTAACTAAAATAAATAATGGTGATGAAAGTGATTCATCATTTGCGGATTCTGCTAAAGGTGTATTTGTAAGTATTGTAGATTTTTTGTTCTATAATGGAGAAATTAATGGCGTTACTTTTGATGAATTAACTGATAGCGGAAAACAAAAAGTATTAGAAATTGCTAGTAAAGTTGATAGTGCTATTGAAAGTAAGATACCGGGATATAAAGAAACTATTAGTGATACTGCTAGTAAAGCATTTAATAAGGCTAGTGAAATTATTAAGAGTGGAGCAAATAGTTTGAATAACTTTGCTCGCGAAAAACTAGGGGAAGAAAATTATCAAAGCATAATAGATGCTAAAGATGAATTAGTATATTACACAAAGAATGCTATTAACTTCCTAGGAGATGTCGGAGGTAAAGTATTTAATAGTGTAAAAGATAAACTAGATAGTTGGTATCAAGATTTTAAAAACAATTAAAAGTTATTGAAATAATAGGGATAGTATGGTATTATTTATTTGCATTAGAAAAAATGCATATAATATTAATAACTACTAAGGTAGTTGTTAAAAAGCGGTGAACCCAGCCGAAAATGGGAACTAACAAAGCGGTGAATCCAGCCATTAAATGGAAACTAATAAAGCGGTGAACCCAACCATAAATGGGAACTAAAAAAGTTGACTGAAAGTAACATTTCAGTCTTTTGTTTTATGTGAATCTATGATAAAATACATATAATTAGAGAAGGGGGTTATAAAATGTATAACTTAAAATTAGTAATTATTGATACAAATTATTGTAATTATTTAAGAACTTTAGATTCAAGGGTTGCTTATAATTATGGCAAGAAAGATACTAGACCATTTATTGGAATTTATTTAATATTGGTGAGTTAGAATACTTTGCTCCATTATATAGCCCCAAACCAAAACATTTAGTTATGAAAAATACTATAGACTTTCTAAATGATAGTGCTAATATAAAAATGTAGGAAATGGCTAATATAAAAATGCCATAAAACCTACAAAATTATATTAGCACTTTTATTATGGTTGATATAATGATTTTGGATAGAAATATCTAGAAAGGAGGATCATTATAAAAACTATAGTAAGTGAATTAGGAAAGGAGTTTACGTTATTAGAAATGGCCAATATTAAGCCTAATTTTGCACAATTAGGAAGAGTATATAATATGGATCCGAGAACAGTGAAAAAATATTATTTAGGTTATGATGGAAAGCCCTCAAATCGTAATAAAAAGTCTATGTTAGATGAATATAAGGAAATAATAAAAGAAAAATTATCTTATGAAGGAATAAGGATATCATCAGTGTTCTTCTTTTTGAAAAATGAAAAAGGTTATAATGGTAGTTATAGTACATTAACGCACTATATAAGAACTCATCCAGAGTTAAAAAATAATAAAGTTAAAAATGATGGTCACGTAAGATATGAAACGAAACCTGGAGAACAACTTCAATTTGATTGGGTAGAATCTATAACATTAATAAATAAGTATGGTGAAGTATTTGAGTTTAATGTATTTTCAGCAGAATTAAGTTATAGTAGAATGCATTATTTTAACTATAGTAAATACAAAACAAAGGAAGATGTTTTAGCTAATTTGGTTTTAGCATTTAAGTTTTTCGGTGGGGTTTGTGAACATACACTAACAGATAATATGTCAAGTATTGTTTCTAATGGAAAGTTTTGTAAAGAATTTCTATCGTTTGCAAAAGATATGGGAATGGTGGGAAAAAAATGCAAAGTAAAACATGCATTTACCAAAGGAAAAGTAGAAGTTAGAAATAAATTTATGAAATGGTTAATAGCATATAATCACGAATTTGAAACCGAAGAAGATTTGAGAAAAATAATCAAGAAGATTAATATTGAAGTAAATAATTTAATTAATGATACAACAAATATGAAACCAATATTACTTTACCAAAAAGAAAAAGAATACTTAAAACCTTTACCTAACACACAAATACTAGAAAATTATATGAACTTAAGTATCACAGTGAAAGTTCACAATACAATGTTAATTGAGTATAAAGGTTGTCAGTATTCAGTTCCCAAAAAGTATATTAACAAAACTCTTAAAATTAAAGAAATTGATAATAAACTTTATATTTATGATAACACAGAATTAGTAGTAACACACGACTTAAGCAACAAGAAAATAAATTATATAAAAGAACATTATATCGAAGGTTTAAAAGGAAGCATGACTTCTAATACAGATGAACAAATAGAAGCATTAGCGAAGAAAAATTTAGAATTATTTGAACAATTAACAAAATAAGGAGATGGTAAAAATGGATAAAGAAATTATGAGAAAATTATCAAGAGATATGAAATTAAGTTCGTGCTTATATAGTATAAAAGAATGTTGTGAAGTAGCTAGGGATTATATTGATTGTAAATATATAGTTAATGATGTAAATGAATTAGTTGTTGCTTTAAATGAAGTGCCAGAATATATTGAGGAAATAGAAAACATAATATTGGAAATGGCTAATGAATATGAAGAAGAAATAAAGGAGTTAAAGAATGAACAATTATAATAAATTATTAAACAATTTAGAAACATTAAAACTTTTAAAAATAAGAGATAATATTGATAATTATATTGATCTAATAAATAGTAAAAAGAAAGGTATAATAGATTCATTGTATGAACTTACAAATTTAGAAATAGATTTACTTAAAGAAAAAAGAATCCATCATTCAATTCAATTTGCAGGGTTCCCCTTTCAAAAAACATTTGAAGATTTTGATTTTTCATTTCAGCCAAGTTTAAATAAAGAAGAAATAATGGACTTTAAAAACTTAAGGTTTATTGAAAATAAAGAAAATATTTTATTTGTTGGTAGCCCCGGTGTTGGTAAAACACACCTTGCTACCGCAATAGGACTAGAAAATGCTAGAAATAATCATAGTACATATTTTATAAATTGCAATGATTTAATTGAAGCACTAAAAAAAGCTCATACTCATAACAGACTAGATGATAAATTAAAGACATTAGCTAAATATAAATTGCTTATTATAGATGAAGTTGGATATCTACCTATTGATACTGAAGCTGCGAATATGTTATTTCAATTAATCAATAAACGTTATGAAAAAAATTCTACAATAATTACAACCAATAAACCTTTTTCAAAATGGGGAGAATTGTTTGGGGATAATATGATAGCAAATGCTATATTAGATAGATTACTTCATCATTCACATGTAATTACCATTGCAGGAAAGTCTTATAGAACAAAAGATATATTAGCAAATAATTCTGATGACAATACATGAGTTATGCTAATATAAAAATGTAGGTTTTCCTACATAATTATTTTAGCGAAATCCTACATTTTTATATTGACATTATCACTAAAAATTGATAATGGTATTCTA
>DVHV01000125.1 GCA_018711775.1 Candidatus Onthocola stercoravium
TTAAATAAAGTATTAAAAAAATAAATTCAAATTACAATTTAGTGATCTGTTAAGTAAATAGTAATTCGAAAGTGAGAGTGTAATATGAAAAAAATTTTAATTCACGGATCAGGACACAAAGCAACAAGTTGGGACAAAACAATAGAATACATTAAAAATAATAATGATATATTATGCCCAGAACTATCTTCAATTCTTGATGGTAAAGTAGCAAGCTACGATAATTTATATTCTTCGTTTGTAAAATATTGTAATAATATCGATAAAAAAATTGATTTGTGTGGTCTTTCTCTTGGTGGAATTTTAGCTTTGAATTATTCTTTAGATTTTCCTAATAAAGTAAATTCACTTATTTTAATTGGCACTCCCCACAAAGTACCTAAATTTATGTTTAGTATTCAAAATGTAATTTTTAAATTTTTACCAAAATCGCTTTTTGAAACTATGGCTTTTAATAAAAAGAATACTTTTATTTTGGGAAACTCAATGAAAAAATTAGATTTTAGCAATAAAGTTTCAAAAATTAAATGTCCGACTTTAATAATATGTGGTGAAAAAGATAATACAAATATAAAATCAGCATATTATTTATCCGAGAACATCAAAGATTCAAAATTAGAAATTGTTAAAAATACTGGTCATATTATAAATGAAGAAAACCCAAAAGAACTTGTTGTGCTAATTAACAACTTTTGGCAATAAAGGTTAGAAAAGAGGTTTATTATGAGTAAAGATATTATTAAAAATATAGAAGAATTAAAGGAATTACAAACAAATTTAAAAAAATATAATAAACAGGAGGCAAATTTATGGAACAAACTTCTTTATTTGATGTACCTAAGTATGAACCGTTAGCATCGAGAATGCGACCTAAAAATTTAAGTGAATTTGTTGGTCAAACTCATCTTGTTGGCCCAGGTAAAATTTTGCGTAAAATGATTGAAAGTGATAATGTCTCATCGATGATTTTCTGGGGACCTCCGGGAGTAGGTAAGACAACACTTGCTCGCATTATTGCTCATGAAACTAAATTGGACTTTATTACGTTTTCTGCAGTAACATCTGGCATTAAAGAAATAAAATCTGTCATGGAAGATGCTGATAATAACAAAAAGATGGGGATTAAAACAATTGTGTTTGTTGATGAAATTCATCGTTTTAATAAAGCCCAACAAGATGCTTTCTTACCATTTGTTGAAAAAGGCTCTATTGTTTTAATCGGAGCAACAACGGAAAATCCTTCGTTTGAAATTAATAACGCGTTACTTTCTAGATGCCGAGTTTTTGTATTAAAAGAATTAGCAACTGAAGATATCTTAGCATTATTAAAAAGAGCATTAAGTGATTCGCGTGGTTTTGGTAATGAACATATCGATATTTCGGAAGAAAACTTAAAATTTATTGCAGCATTTGCTAATGGGGATGCTAGAAGTGCTCTAACTACTCTTGATATGATTGTAACTAATGCTCCAGTAACAAAGGATGGCTCTATCAATGTTACTAAAGAGATTGTTGAAGAATGTCTAAGTAAAAAGACCTTACTTTATGATAAAAATGGGGAAGAACATTACAACATAATTTCTGCTTTACATAAATCGATGCGTAATAGTGATCCTGATGCTGCCGTTTATTGGCTGGCTCGTATGCTAGAAGCCGGGGAAGATCCAATTTATATTGCTAGAAGAATAACTCGTTTTGCTTCTGAAGATATAGGACTAGCAGATACTAACGCTTTAAATGTTGCTATTAATGTTTATCATGCTTGCCATTTTATTGGCATGCCTGAATGTAATGTTCATCTAGCAGAAGCCGTAATCTATATGTCGCTTGCTCCTAAATCTAATGCTTGTGATGTAGCATACCAATTAGCCAGTAGTGATGCTAAAAATACTCTAGCAGAACCTGTTCCTTTACAAATTCGTAATGCTCCAACTAAATTGATGCAAGAACTTAACTATGGTAAGGGCTACAAATTTGCTCATGATTATGAAGATAAACTTACCACGATGGATTGTCTACCTGCATCACTTTTAGGGAAGACTTACTATAATCCAAGTAAACAAGGAAATGAAATTCGTTTTAAAGAAAGATTAGAAAAAATAAAAGAATGGAAAAAAGCCCATAAACAAAATGACAATAAGTAACAAATTAATAGTAGATTTGTTACTTTTATTGTATAATTATTTTAGGTGTTAATATGAACAATATCATAATTTATGGTTCTATTTATGGAACTACCAAAATGTATGCTGAAGGGTTGGCTAGAGAAACTAAAATTTCTGCAATTCCTTTTAAAGATCTAGATGATATCAATAATTATGATACCATAATATATTTTGGAGCATTATACGCCGGAGGTGTATTAGGTCTAGCTAAGACTTTCAAAAAACTAAGAGATATTAAAGATAAAAAAATAATCATAGCAACTGTGGGCCTTGCTGATCCAACCGAGGAAATCAATATAACTAATATTAGGAATAATTTAAAAGTGCAATTATCTAAAGAAATTTTAAATAATGCCAAAATATTTCACTTGCGTGGAGGAATTGATTATAAAAAACTTGGTTTTGCTCACAAAACAATGATGAGTTTACTTTATAAGAAAACAAAACATATGAAAGAAGAAAAGATGACACCTGAAGATAAAGCAATTATTGCTACCTATAATAAAAAAGTATATTTTGTGGATTTGAATAAGTTAAATGATATAATAAAGGAAATATAAGTTGAAAATTAGGAAAGGATGATAATATGTATAAAACTGTAGTAATAGAGTATACTCCTGGAGCTGATAAGATGGCAGAAAAAATTGAAGAAACTGCTAATGCTATGTATGAACACGGTTATGTTTTGGTTACAATGTCTATAACTGGTTCTGCAAAAGCAATTTTGGTATTTAAAAAAGATAGAGAGGATTAATTATGCTAAAGAAATTAAAATTGAGTGCAGCCTTAATAATAATAGGAGAACTATTATCTTGGACCCAAAATTATTTTGCCAGTGATGCAACTAGTAATTTTTCTGAATTTACCTCTGGTGTTTTATTAGGACTTTCTGTTGGTATGAAATTAATAGGTATAATACTAATTATACTTTTGATAGTTAAATATCCTAAAGAAGAAAAAAATTCATGAAAATAAAAAATTATATTTTACATCCGATAAGTATGTTTATTATCGGTTTATTAACAGGTATCATAACTAAACTTATCGATATTCATTTCCGAGTTCAACACTTTGGCTTTTCTTTAAGTGATGTTTTTTCAGAACTGGGTATCTGGATTTTAATCGGTGTAATTATTTCTTTATTTAGTAAGAATAAAAAGTATGCTATGCTAAATATATTTTTGTTTTCTATTAGTATGCTCATAACTTATTACATTATTGCTGAGGTAACCAACTCTATTTATAGTTGGACATTTATTAAAGGGTGGAGTGTATTTGCATGTTTTTCTCCGCTGCTTGCTTACTTAGTAACACTTACTAAAGAAAAATGGATAGTATCTTTAATAATAAAGATAGGTATAATACTAGTGTACCTTATAACAGATATAATTATTTTCGGAGGTCCTCGCATTTATGATATAGTATTTATATTTATTCTAATTTATTTGTTATTTATCAAAAAATATAAGAAAACTGATATATGTTAAAAAACTTTGCGTAATTTCCAAAGCTTTTTGGTAGATAGAAAAATTGCTATAATATATAATTGATGCCGAGGTGAGAAAATTATGGATTTAGGAAACAAAATTTTAAAATTAAGAAAGGAAAAAGGTTATTCGCAAGAAGACCTAGCCGAAAAATTAGATGTTACAAGGCAAACAATATCTAATTGGGAATTAGGTAGTACCCAGCCCAATCCCGAACAACTAAAAGGCTTATCGAAAATACTCAATGTAAGTATTGATGAACTTTTAGATAACGATATTAAAGGTGTCATTGTCGAAAAAGTGTCTAATACCGAAAAACTGGCGGGTATCATTATTAAAATACTTAAAGTTTTTGGTATTCTTATAATTCTTTATGTTGTTTTAATGTTTGTTGCTTTAATTGCTTTTATGACTTTTCGTAAAGAATCAACTGATTCAGTTGATAATAATGCTATTAGTGCAACACTAAACTGTTCTATTGAAGAACAGGAGTATACCATAACTATTGGTGATGGTGAATATTTTAATTGTCCTGAGTGTAGCAGTGATATGCAAATCTATTTGAAAGATATTACTGATTGGGCAAACATTGACCATAGTGTTGAAAATATTGAAAATTATTTTTCTGAAAATGGTGGAACTTGTAATTAAGATGGATTAATTTTAATTCATCTTTTTGTATGTTATAATACCTATAGGAGTACATTATGAAAATAAGTTATAAAATTAATGCTGAAGAGTTTTACACTTTACGTAAGTCTGTTAATTGGAAAGATGTTGGAGCATCTCAGTTATCTGTTGCACTAGAAAATTCTATGTATGTTGTAGGTATCTATGAAAATGATTCTTTAGTTGCTATGGGAAGAATGGTTGGAGATAAAGTTTTCAAAGGTTTACTTACAGATATTATTGTAAGCCCTGATTATCAAAATAAAGGTTATGGTAAAATTGTTGTTACAGAACTTTTGAAACTTGCTCAAGAAAATATGCAGGATGGAGACCTAATGTGCATTGAAGCAGCTCCAACAAATGGCAACATTCCATTTTATATAAAGTGTGGTATGAAACATAAGCCTGAAGAACAAGAAGGCGTTTATATTTGGTTGAAAAAGTAGAAAGGAAAGTATATAGAATGATTGAAGTTATTTTTGAAAAAGAAAAAAATAGAGCCATAGCAACTGATAACGGAAGTATCATCGGTGAATGTGATTTTATTATTCAAGAAAATGCTTGGAATATAGTGCATACAATTGTTAATTCTAAGTATCAAGGTCAAGGTATTGCAAGAAAATTAGTTGAAAGTATTATAGATAATGCTAAAGAAGCAAAAATAAAAGTCATTGCTGATTGTTCTTATGCTAAAAAAGTGCTAGATGAGAGTAAACAATGAATATTGAACAAGATTTATTTAAACGTAGCACTTTAATTCCTGATAAATTATTATCTTTTGGTTTTGTTAAGGAAGGTAACATTTATAAATATTCCACTAAAATAATGAACGATAAGTTTCGTGTTGATATCGAAGTTAATGAAGACGTTATCCACGGTAAAATATATGACTTATCCACAAATGATGAATATACTAATTTTCGTATCGAAGATTTTGGAGCTTTTTCAAATACAGTTCGTGAAAAATATATTGAAGTTTTAAAAAATATTCGTAATAATTGTTTTGTTTCTAAATATTTTATTGGAAGCCAATCTAATCGTATTGCCAATATGATAGTAAAAAACTTTAATTGTGAACCAGAATTTTTGTGGGAAAAGAATCCCGGATATGGTGTGTTTCGGAATACTCCAAGTGATAAATGGTTTGCTATAATTATGAATATTGATAAAAGTAAAATAGATTCAAAGTCTAAGGGTGAAGTAGAAGTAATTAATGTTAAAAGTGATGATAATACTGAAATTTATTTGAAAAAGAAAGGTATTTATCCGGCATATCACATGAATAAGAAAAGTTGGATAACAATTATTTTAGATGATACCCTAAGTGATGAAGAAATATTAAATATTATTAGTGCTAGTTATGATTTATTTCCAGCCCCTAATACTTGGGTAATTCCTGCTAATCCAAAATATTATGATTTAATAAGTGATTTTGCTAAGAGTGATACAATGCTTTGGCATCAAAATATTAATGTTTCTAAAAATGACACGGTATACATATATGTTGCAGAACCATATTCAGCTCTTTTATATAAATGTATTGTAATTGAAGCAAGTATTCCAGAAGGTGATAAAATGCTCATGAAATTAAAACTAAAAAAAGAGTACTCACAATCGGCTTATCCTTTTACTAAATTAAAAGAATATGGCTTAACAGCAATCCGGGGACCTATAACTATACCCAATAAGCTTGCTAAAATTTTAGCAGAAGAAAAGTGAGGAGTTTAATATGTACATAAGAAGTCATAAAGGAAAAGTTTAATTGAAAACTTAGATAATTATACCGTTTTAGATATTGAAACTACTTCTCTAGATTCGCGCGATGGCGAAATTTTAGAAATAAGTGCTTTAAAAATTAGAAATAAAGAGATAGTGGGTGAGTTTTCTAAACTAATTAAAGTAAGTGAAGTTGGGTCTTTTACTACTCATTTAACAGGCATAACTGATGAAATGATGCGTAAATATGGCGAAGATATCGATATTGTTTTAAGGGAGTTTTTGGCCTTTTTAGGTGATGATGTCATCATTGGACATAATGTTAATTTTGATATT
>DVHV01000126.1 GCA_018711775.1 Candidatus Onthocola stercoravium
GAATTCTAGATTATAATAATCATATATATGATATTCTCCATCATAAGCTACATAGTAATAATCATTAAAATCTACTATTTCCGTACTGAATGGATGATTAGTTGTAGTGCCATCATTGTTTAAAATGTACCATTCATTTTCTTTTTTAGCAATCATTTTAGAAGTATCTAATTTGCCATCTATAATATGACTAGGTATAGCTATATAATCATATTGATAAGCAATTCTAATCAGTAATGCATCATTAGTGATTGATAATACTCCCCATTTATTTCCATCATTAGCTATTATAATTGGTGTAGTATGTTCTATTTTATAATCCTTTAATGCTGCAAATTCACTAAGAATTAATCCTGATGAAATACTATATGCATAATCAGTACCATTTTCATTAATTAATGCTACATTAGGATTTAATACAGCAGGTCTTTCATAAGTTCCATTTTGAAAGTAATTAGTGTGATATTCAGTATCATCAATAGTAGTCAATGTTTTTGCACAATTAGTACAATTATAAGTACCTAATAGTTCATCATTTAAATAAAAATATACTTTATCATTAAATATCAATTCATGATTAGGATTTTCTCCTAAATCTGTATTTTCATGTGTAAAATGACGATAGGTTCCATATACAGTTAAAGGTAGTAATATTACCAATAAAACAATAATCGTTATTAAAGTTTTCTTATCTTCCATATTTATCTACCCCAAATTTATTTCTACTACTTCATTCTTTCCATTGTGTGTATATGTTAATACTAATACATTACCATTTAATCCATATTTTAGTTCACTAGCATAATCTTTGCCATCGATAACAACATCTAAATCTTTAGCCAAATCTACATTACCAGCTGCAAAAGAATAAATACCAACTTTATTACTATTGTCTACTGTAATATAATATTTTTCTTCCAAAGCAATGTATTTATATTCACTACTTACAATACTGCCATCTAAATTATAAATAACATAATTATCACTAGATTTAACTAAAATATAATCACCCTTATAATCCACAATTTCATTTTTAGTTTCAATATTTTCAGTAATTTCATTTCCCTTAGTATCATATAAATGATATGTTCCATCGCTTCTTTGCATCAATATATTACCATTTAGTCCAGATGCCTTAGTATTAGTATTTCCATCATCATCTTTAAATGCGATAAGACCATTTACATTACTTGATTCAATGTTTATAAGTCCATAAGAATCACTAGTATTTTTAGCTAACACTATTGTACCAGCAGTTTCTACAAAATTAATCTTATTTTCATTGTTATAGTATTTAGCATCGACTTCTTTATAAGTTGCTAAATTCTTACTATTTTTTAGATCATATAAAATAATATTGTCATTTGCTCCAGGACTTGATGTATCAGATATAAATATAAATCTCTCATTATATATTGGTAAATATCCTAAATTTGGATTTTCTTCTTCTTTAAATGTGTTACTTTCTTTGGCAATAAAACAATTTGTAAGTTCTGTTGTAGATTCTGTTACTTCATTAGCATAATTACATGCATAACTACCTAATACTTCTGTTTTTTCTGCATCTTTGTAGAAATATAATTTACCTTGAAAATAACTATAATATTCTTGAGTCTTACTAAATTTACCTTCATTTAAATTAACATCAGTATATTCTTCATCATACTCAATTCTTAAAATATTTCCATTAACATAAGCATCAAAAGCTTCTTCTTTACCAGTTTGAACTAATTCATCATTAAATATCAATTCTGTATTATATTTATTACTACTAATACGTATTCCTTCCATAGTCATATTATCTGCATCTTTATCAAATACATATAATCTTTTATTATCAGCAGCAATTATATAAGAATCTACAAAACGAATATAATCATATGCTTCCTCGCTTTGTCTTATACCTTGATAATTATATATGTAATAGTCCCCATCAATTTCTACACTAATATTAGTACCATCAAAGTTTTTAATTTCACCAGGAATATTCTTACTTACTTCACTACCTTCTAAATCTATTAAAACATAGTTATTGTTATTAGCTCCAACTATTGCATCACTTTCAAGAATATATCCTAAATAATCATACTCAAATTCAATCAAATTTTCTACATTATCTTCACTAAATACTAATGTACCATAATTATCATCTAAATCTTTAACAATTGCTTTATCACTACTTACTTCTTTTACTAGTGCATATTCATCTGTTACTTCTTTAGATTCAATATTGTATAATAAAACATTGCCATCTTCAGTCTCAGTATTATCATATATAAATACATAATTATCTAGTATTATATCACTTCTAAATTCAACTGGAATTCCATTTTCATAGACATTCTTATTTACATCAAAGTCATCTTCATTGCTATAATAAGCAACATAACATAATTCTTCATCTTTATTAGTGCATTCGTATTCTCCTAATTCTTCATCATTTTCTCCTAGGAATACTAACCAACCATCTTCATAACGATAATTATCTTTTTCTAATATTACTACTGGGTCTTCAGGTTTCTTATTTTCTTCTTTATCATCTTTTTTAAATACCAAGAAATAAAGAAGAATTCCAACTATAACAAGAAGTAATATAACACCACAAACAATTATAATTACTTTTTGTTTCTTACTTAACTGACTCCATTTACTAGGTCCTTTAGGTTTCTTTTCTTTCTTCTTTTTCTTTTTGCCATCCTCTGGATCAGTTACTTCAGGCATATCATATTGGGTATTAGTTATTTCTTCATTTTCATCAATTTCAACAATCTCATTTTTATCCTTATTTTCCTCTTCATTTTTCTTTATTTCATTTAGAATATCATCTTCTAACATAAGTTAACCTCCATATCTTATGAAATTATTGTAGCATATTTTTGGGTATTTTAAAAGAGTCTTATGACTCTTTTGTATTGTTATATTGTTTACAGGCTTTCTCTAATAATTTGAAATTACAACATCTATTTTTTATACTTAATGGTAATTTATTATTTATATACAATTTATATAATTTTTGAGATTTATTTTTAACTTTATCTAAATTATTATTTAACCAAATCAATTGTTTTTGTAATAATATTAAATATTTAACTTCATTAACATCTTTTGATTTTCTATTTAAATCCGGCAAAATATAGTTTTTGCTAGTAACAGGAATCATATTATTAAAATTAATAGCCCCTAGAATACCATTATCAATTTTTAGAAAGTCTATAGTATTTTTCATAACTAAATGTTTTGGTTTGGGGCTATATAA
>DVHV01000127.1 GCA_018711775.1 Candidatus Onthocola stercoravium
CCAAATTATAGTGATATAATTTAAAAGAGCCTAGGAAGTTCTCCGAGGGCTTTTTTTATTTTTTAAAATGGAGGTAGAGTATGGCAAAGTATGTCTTTGTAACTGGGGGTGTTTGTTCAGGCTTAGGTAAAGGAATTACAGCATCTAGCATTGCTCTTTTACTTAAGGCTAAAGGTTATAAGGTATTTATGCAAAAATTCGATCCGTACATGAATGTCGATCCGGGGACAATGTCACCGATTCAACATGGTGAAGTATTTGTTACTGCTGATGGCTGCGAAACTGATCTTGATTTAGGACATTATGAAAGATTTATCGATGAAGAGTTAAATTATACATCGAATATTACTAATGGTAAAATTTATTCTAGTGTCATCGAAAAAGAACGAATTGGAGATTTTTTAGGAGCAACCATCCAAATAGTTCCCCATATTTCTAATGAAATTAAAAATAAGATTTATGAGGCCGGAACGAGTAGTGGAGCTGATATAGTTATCACAGAAATTGGTGGTACTGTTGGTGATATCGAATCTGCAGTCATGATGGAATCACTAAGACAATTTAGATTGGAAACAGGAATAGAGAATTCTTTATTTGTGCATACAACATTAGTTCCGTATCTATTTGGTTCTAATGAACTTAAAACTAAACCAACGCAAAATAGTATTATTGAGCTTAGAAGACTTGGTATTCAACCAGATATCATTGTAACAAGGGCCCCGATAGATTTAGGAGAGGCTGTCAAAAAGAAAATAAGTCTTTTTGGTAGCATTCCTCCAGAAAACATAATTGAAGCCAAAGACGTAAATAATATTTATCAAATACCACTGAATTTTCATCGTCAACATATTGAAGATATTATATTAAAGCAATTTGGTTTAAAAGTTACTAAAAGTAATTTGGAACATTGGGAAAATTTAATAAAAACTGTTGAATCATTAGACAAGGAAATTGAAATTTCTCTAGTAGGCAAATATACAGAACTAGAAGATGCTTACCTTTCAGTTAAAGAAGCACTTAAGGCTGCAGGATACAAATATAATACCAAAGTTAATATTAAATGGGTCAACAGTGAAGAATTGGAAGATAAGAATTGTAATTTTAAAGAAGTTTTTAAAAATTCTAAAGGTATAATCGTTCCTGGTGGTTTTGGCTCTAGAGGAATTGAAGGGATGATTAAAGCTTGTGAATATGCTAGAGTAAATAAAATACCTTATTTAGGTATCTGCTTAGGTATGCAAATTGCTGTTATCGAGTTTGCTCGTCATGTTTGTGGTATTGCTGATGCTTCAAGTCGCGAGTTTAATGAACTTTGCCCAAATCCAGTGATAGATTTAATGGCAGATCAAAAAGCGGTTATTAATAAAGGAGGAACGCTTCGTTTGGGTAATTATCGCTGTAGTATAACAAAAGGAACGCTTGCTTATAAGGACTATAAGAGTGAAGAAATATTAGAAAGACATCGTCATAGATATGAATTTAATAATAATTATAAAGAAATACTGGCAAGTAAGGGCATGATATTTTCAGGGGTTAATCCAGAAAGTAACTTAGTTGAAATAATTGAGTTACCAAATCATCCACATTTTATTGCTTGTCAATTTCATCCAGAATTTAAAAGTAGACCAACTAAAGCTCATCCTTTGTTTGATTCTTTTATTAAGGCGAGTATTGAAAATAAAAAATAATTTGTTATAATGTAAGGGAAAGCAATAGCGTTATTATACACTATAGCGAGTCGCTATGGATATAAAATTACTAGATAGATTGAGTAAATATTCAATGTACTACCGTACAGCAAGCTGTACACGCTGCGCTTAGTACATTTCCTATTTACAATTTTATGTATTGCTTTTAAAGGAGGTAATATTCATGTGGCAACATTTAACTGATGATGCATATAATGAATTTTTACTTTCTTTTAATTTGCTTAAAACTAAGGATACAAAACGATACAAAAATACTTTATATTATCTTAGTAATAATATAGATGGAAATTATATTGAATATGAGATACCTAAGAAAAATGGTAAATTTAGAACAATATATGAGCCTAGTAAAATATTAAAACTAGTGCAAAGAAATATATTACATAATATTTTAGAAGAAAAAAGATTATCTAAATATGCTAAAGCTTATCAAAAAAATATAAGTTTAATTGATAATGCTTTGCCTCACATAAACAAAAAATTAATTTTAAAAAAGGACGGGATATAAATGAAAGATAAAAAATATATAGAATTTGTTATGGAAGATGGTAATGTTAAAAAGTGTGAAATATTGTGTTCTTTTAAGTCTAGGGAATCTGGTAATAATTATGTTATATTTATGGATGATGAAAATAATAATGGACAGCCACTTAATGTTACTGCTGCTATATATAAACCAGGAGATAACACTGTATTAGAGGAAATAACTGATGAATTTGATAAACAAATTGTGAGTAGATTTTTGGAAGAAGGTGTTTTTGATGCAAGATACTAAAAACAATGAAATTAGTGATGCAATAGTTTTTTTTCAAAATTTAGATTTAGATGTGATTGCTAGTGTTTTTAGGATAATGTGTGTATATTATACATCATCTAAACTAACTCAAGGAGCAATAGTACAAATAGATTATCGCCTTCCTAAATATCAAAAAGTAAAAATGCCACCGGAATTGATATTAGATAATAGTTCTTTAGAAATTAATGATAAAATAAAGAATGAAGATAAGGCTAGTATTTTAAATTTTGTTAATACTTTATATTCAAGATTTTCTCCAGAATATTTAATTTTGCTATACAATAATTTAAAGTCTTTACAAATACAAGATAAACATGATAAAAAAATAATTTTTAAACCAAATATTACGGGAACATATAATGTTAAAAAAAATATAATTACTATCAAAAGCCTTACTTTCTTTAATACAATTTATCATGAGTTATGGCATTTATCAAGTTCAGTAATGCAAAATAATATAAAATTTAGTGGGTTTTCACAAAATGCTTTTGGAAGAGCTATAAATGAAGGATATACGACATTATTAACCGAAAGATATTTTCCAGACCCAAATAGAGAAGATTCTTCTTATCCTATTCAAAGAAGGGTAATGCAGATTATAGAAATGATTGTTGGGCAAGATAAAATGGAACAATTATATCTGCGCGCAAATTTAAAAGGATTAATTGAAAATATGACTGAGTATGCTAGCGAAAAGGAAATAATGAGTTTTATTTCTGATATGGACTTTGTTTTAGATTATTTAGAAAATAAAAAGTTTTTACCGTTTAAAAAGGGACTATTACATAAGTCTTTTAATAATATATCAGAGTTTTTAATTAAAATTATTACTAAATACTTAGTTATTCAATTAAAAGGTGAAGAAAAAATATATGAAGAAATATTAAATTGTGATGTGATGAATATTTTAATGCCTATATGTATTAGAATTGATATTAATGGTGAAAGTTATGTCTTATTTGATGTAGAAAGATTTTACCACACTTTGCAAAATGAATTTAATTCAAATGCAATATATAAGCAACAAAACAAGCGTTCATAAGTTATAAACAACGTCTTAAATAAATATACTAGAGTAGGGGATAATTATGATTAATACTTTAATACCACTCTTAGTATCTACTATTGCAGGGCTTTCCACCTTAATCGGAGCAATGCTGATATTTTTTAAAATTGATAAAAGTAAATATAATAAATTTATTACTTTTTGTCTAGCTTTTTCTATAGCCATAATGATTGGAATTAGTATTTTTGATTTAATTCCTGAATCTTTTTTTCAATATTTTAGTGTGTATGGTATGTCAAAGTCAATTATTTTACTAATTGTAGCCTTCTTAATAAGTTATATCTTTATTACGATACTAAGTATGCTTATTAAAAGAGAAACGAAAAAAGATGATTTATATCGTTTGGGAATACTTAATATGATTGTTTTGATATTTCACAATATGCCTGAAGGAATTGCCACGTTTTTAAGTAGTTATCAAGATTTATCGCTAGGAATTAAATTAGCTTTAGCGATAATGCTTCATAATATTCCAGAAGGGATAAGTATAGCTGTTCCCATATATTATGCGACAGGTAATAAAAAACTTGCTTTTCGTAACGCATTCATCTCCGGAATGGCTGAACCACTTGGAGCAATACTGGCATTTATTTTCTTGAAAAACTATATATCAGAAATGATGATCAGTATAATTCTTATTATAGTTGCAGGATTAATGATTACTTTATCGATTCAAGAGTTACTTCCAGAATCTTTGAAATATAAAGAAAATAAAGCTCTTTACTTGGGACTGGCAAGTGGGGTAGTGCTAGTCTTAATTAACATATTGTTGTTTTAGAAACTTTAATTTGATATAATAATCGCAAGGTGATTATATTGAAAAAGAAGTTGTTTTTTTGGCTTTTAGTACTTTGTACTTTTATGGGACTTGGTTTTAATATTTACAATTTGTATGAGGGGGAAACAAGAGATTTACTTAAGTTAGGATTAATAGGTAGTGTCTTATTAATATAC
The DNA here is from genome assembly GCA_018711775.1 of Candidatus Onthocola stercoravium. Taxonomy (GTDB): domain Bacteria; phylum Bacillota_I; class Bacilli_A; order RF39; family UBA660; genus Onthocola_B; species Onthocola_B stercoravium. The sequence goes on from DVHV01000127.1 coordinate 4,526, forward strand.
TTTATTTATAAATTTTATCAAAAGAGTACAATCATACATAAAAAGAAATCTTTAAAGGTATTAAGCTTAATATTGGCATTTTTTATGATTTTTGGTAATAGTTTTATGTGTGTCGGTAGTACCGCTTTAATATTCAAAAATATTGGTTATTTTTTATTATCTTTGATAATGTATATTGGTTATTATTATTTATTTTTAGTATTAATTAGTTATTTGTTTAGGTTTTTAGATAAAAATAATTTCTCGGAAGAAAATAAAGAGAAAAAAGATAATAAATTTGTAGCCGCTTTTAAAAAACATCCATTTTTATTTAGTTTATGTTTTATTGTAATATGTTGGTTACCATATATTATTTCGTATTATCCAATTATTTTGTCACCAGATCCTAGTTTTCAAATTAGACAATTCTTTGGTATTCGGACTAAATATGCCGATTATGCAATACTTTTAGATGAAAATGTTGTTATGACTAATCATCATCCTGTAACACATACTATGCTACTTGGAGGATGTTTAAAATTAGGAACCATGATTGGTAATGATAACTTAGGATTATTTTTCTATAGTATAATTCAAATTAGTGTTCTAGCCAGTGTTTTAGCATTTAGTATTTATTACATGCAGAAAATGGGACTCAAGACAAAATATTTAATTGGTGTTTTATTAATATATGCACTAGTTCCAATGTTTCCATTATATGCGATGAGTGGTGTTAAAGACGTTTTATTCGGAGCATTCATATTCTTATACTTTATATTCTTACATAATCTAGTAAAAACTAAATGTGAAGGATATAAATGGTGGAACTATCTACTTATAATTATTCTTTTAATACTTATTTGTCTATTTAGAAATAATGGTATCCATGTTCTTATTTTATCACTACCATTTACTTTAATTATTGCTCGTAAGAAATGGAAGCAATTATTAACGGTAATGGTCTGTGTATTTGGATTTTATGGGGTATTTGATAAGGTAATACTTCCATATTATAAAATCACTCCGGGAAGTATTAGAGAAGTTCTTTCTGTTCCTTTCCAACAAACAGCAAGACTGGCAAAGTATCACGGAAATGAGTTTACAGAAGAAGAAATTGCAGTGATTGATAAAATATTAGGCTATGATGATCTAGCAGAAAGATACGATCCGGAACTAGCTGATCCTGTTAAAAATGAATTTAATAAATATGCAACTGATAAAGATTTGAAAGAATATTTTAAAGTTTGGTTTAATGGTTTAATCAAGCATCCTGGTACTTATATTGAAGCAACTATGAATAATGTTTATGGTTTCTTTTATCCGGAGAAAACTAAGTGGTATGTATATTATAAATTTGACGATAGAATTACGGAAAATGGCTTTGATTATCATTATAATTCATTAGAAACTTCAAGAAATATATTATCAGAATATGCTGTAGCATTTCCATATATTCCAGGAATTGGTTTAATATCTAATATTGGTTTTAATGTTTGGATTATCTTTACATTATTTGCTTATGCAATATATAAAAAACTATATAAAAATATATTGATATTGGCTCCAGCTTTAATATTAATATTAGTTTGTGTTGTAGGGCCCGCAAATACTTATTTTAGATATGCTTTACCATTTATCTTTGCAATGCCATTTATAATCGGTGTCTTCTTGGAAAAAAGAGAAAATAATGATTGATTTTAATAATATATCAGGTATAATATAATTAAGAGGTGTAGTAATGAAAGACAAAAAAATAGCTGTTTTAATTCCATGTTATAATGAAGCAGTTACAATTGAAAAAGTAATTAAAGATTATAAAAAGGCTTTGCCAAGTGCAGACATTTATGTTTATGACAATAATTCAACTGATGGCACAGATAAGATAGCCAAGAAAGCCGGAGCTATTGTTAGATATGAATATCGTCAGGGAAAAGGGAATGTTATTAGAACAATGTTTCGCGAAATAGATGCCGATTGTTATCTAATGATTGATGGTGATGATACATATCCATCAGAAAATGCTAAAGAAATGTGTGATTTGGTACTATATGGACGTGCTGATATGGTCATCGGAGACAGATTATCTAGTACATATTTTAGTGAAAACAAAAGACCATTCCATAATTTTGGTAACAGAATTGTTCGCTTTTTAATTAATTTCCTATTTAAAAATAAAGTTAAAGATATTATGACTGGATATCGAGCATTTAGTAAAGAGTTTGTTAAAGGATTTCCTGTTTTATCTAAGGGCTTTGAAATAGAAACAGAAATGACTATACATGCTGTTGATAAAAACTTTAAATTAGTTGAAGTTCCAGTAGATTATCGCGACCGTCCTGAAGGTAGTGTATCAAAACTTAATACATATAGTGATGGAATTAAAGTAATAAGAATGATTGCTACTTTATTTAAAGAGTATAAGCCATTTTATTTCTTTGGATTATTTGCTTTACTTTTCTTAATATTAGCATTAATTTTTGGAATACCAGTAGTAGTTGAGTATTTTAAAATTGGCTTAGTTCCAAGGTTTCCAACTTTAATTGTTGCATCAATCTTCTTGGTATTAAGCATGCTTTTCTGGATTACAGGAATTATTTTGGAAGTAATTGTTAAGAAACATAAGCAATTATATGAATTGTATTTAAACTTGAGGAAAGATAATGATAAGTAATTTTATTCACAGTAAGCTATTTAAACAATTATTTAGATTTGGAGTTGTTGGGGGTCTAGCATTTTTAATAGATGCTGGACTTCTATATATTCTTACAGAATTTTGCCATATTCACTATCTTATATCGTCCGTTATATCTTTTACTGTATCACTTGCTTTTAATTATATATTAAGTATTATTTGGGTATTTGATGTTAAAAAGAAACAAACATATAAAGATGTTATATTATTTGTAGTTCTTAGTGTAATAGGATTAGGCATAAATCAATTAGTAATGTTTTTAGGAGTAGATCTTTTACATATTTATTATATGCTTTGTAAAGTCATATCGACAATTATTGTTATGATATATAATTTTATTACAAGAAAGATTTTCATTGAAAAAGAAACAAACATTATATAATATTTGCTATGCTTTATAGTGTAGTATATGATAATTGTTTACAAAGTAAACAATTTGTGGTACACTAAACTCGTATTAAATGAAGGAATCTTCATATAATAATATTAATCTACATAATTGTAGATGTTCTCGCTTGTAGATGGTTGCGAGTAATAAATTATTCTACATCGCAGATGTTCTCGCTTGTAGATGGTTGCGAGTAATAAATTATTCTACAT
>DVHV01000128.1 GCA_018711775.1 Candidatus Onthocola stercoravium
GTTTTCCGATAAATTTTGACTTTGTTAATATGCCACTTTCATAGACTTTTTGTTAGAAATTTAGTACAATATAATTAGGTGATTTAAGTTGTTTAATAATATTTGGGAAGAAGAAAATGCATTTCCATATCCATATACAGAAATGTCTCTTGAAGAATCTAGGTTAATTAGATATTTAGTTAGAAATTTTTATGCTTTTAGAAATGGTGAACTTATTACTATGACTTTAAAAAATACTAATGGAATAGTTCTTGCTAATGGTAGTGTATATGAGAAAAATAAAAATAAAACATTTAATTCTGAAATAGAATATATCGATAATGGTATGGTGTTTTATTCTGAAATAGAAGAAGCTCCTAGTAAAAGATATTATTCAATAGATGAATTTATATTTATGGAAAAAGATATTGAAGTAAGAAGTAAAATAAATGGACGAAATATAATTAGAAAAATACCATATGAAAGTGAAGATAGAGAATTGAAATAATATTTCATGTTAATTTCACAATAAATATGTATAATTCTAAATGGGTGATTTTATGAATGTTTTAGTAGTAGATGATGAAAAATTAATAAGAGATGTAATAAAGGAATATTTATTGCTAGAAAAAATGAATGTAACAGAAGCAGAAAATGGGTTAGAGGCAATTGAAAAAGTAAAACATGATAATTTTGATATTATTATCATGGATATTATGATGCCTAAAATGGATGGTTATACGGCATGTAGAGAAATTAAATCTATTAAAGATATTCCTTTTATTATGCTTTCGGCTCGTGGGGAAGAATATGATAAACTTATTGGTTTTGATTTGGGAATTGATGATTATGTTACTAAGCCTTTCAGTCCTAAAGAGTTGGTAGCAAGAATTAAGGCTGTTACTAAGAGAAAAGATACTACGGAAGATGTTTATGAAATTAAAGGTATTAAATTAGATAATATTGCTCATGATGTATATGTCGATGGTAAAAAGATTTATTTGACACCTAAGGAGTATGATTTACTTAAGTATTTTATTGATAATAAAAATATTGCATTATCAAGGGAAAATTTACTTAGTAATATTTGGGGTTATGATTTTTATGGTGATGATAGAACTATAGATACTCATGTAAAAACATTGAGAAAACATTTAGGAAAGTATAAAAATATGATTGTAACAGTTCGAGGAATGGGTTATAAGTTTGAATATGAAGAAAAAAAAGAAAACTAGTATTCAAGCTAAAACTTTAATTTATTTGCTTTCATTTAATGTTGTTATAATTATTTTATTATGGGTATGTCAAATATCAATATTTGATATTTATTATGAAAAAGAACAAATAGGAAATATGGATGATATCGTTAGTTCTTTGAAAAAAGCTAATTCAGAAGAGATTTTAACTCTTTTACAGGATATTGCTTATCAAAATGAAGTTTGTATTGCTGTGACTGATACTAATAACATATTAGCCACTTATAATGCTAATATGAATGGCTGCGCACTTAGTTCGAGAGATTCTAAGGCTAGAGAGTTAATGATAGAGTTTGTTAATTCTGATTCTGACTTTCAATCTTATAGATTTATTAATGATACAAAACATGTTTCTGCATTAATGTATGGACTTAAAAATAATAATTCTTATATGTTTATATACACTAATTTAGAGGATATTTCGGATTTTACTTTGATAATTAAAAGACAACTTATGTATGTATGTTTTTTAGGTATATTTATTGCTGTAATAATTTCAATATTCTTATCAACTAAAATTACTGACCCAATTACAGAAATAACTAAAAAGGCTAGAAAACTTGGTAGTGGAAATTCAGATGTTGAATTTAAAGAATCTGGTATTAAAGAAATTGATGAACTGGCGGAGACATTATCACAAGCCCAAAAAGAAATGGCTAAAACTGATGAACTCCGAAGAGATTTGATGGCTAATGTTTCACATGATCTTAAAACTCCACTTACTATGATTAAAGCATATGCTGAGATGATTAGAGATATATCATATAAAGATAAAGATAAAATGAATGAACACTTAGGGATAATAGTTGATGAAACAGATCGTTTGACAGTATTGGTTAATGATATACTTGATTTATCAAAGATGCAATCTAATGCTGATGTATTAAAGCTAGAAAAATTTGATTTAGTTGGAGAAATAAATTCAATTGTTAAAAAGTATCAAATTATTAAAGAGACAGAACAGTATACCATAAATGTCGAAATGCCAGAATCAGCAATGGTTAAAGCAGATAAGAAAAAGATTAATCAAGTAATTTATAATTTAGTAAATAATGCTATTAATTATACTGGGGATGATAAAAAAGTTACTATTAAAGTTACTAAGCATAAAAAGTATTATTTAGTAGAAATAATCGATACTGGTAAAGGTATTAAAGAAGAAGAGATTCCTTATATTTGGGATAAGTATTATAAGAATGATAAAAATCATAAACGTAATGTTGTTTCAACTGGTTTAGGTTTGTCAATAGTAAAACAAATACTTGAGTTACATAATTATGAATATGGTGTAAAGAGTGTGTTAAAAAAAGGTACAAGTTTCTATTTTAAAATAAAAATATAGGAATTTCATAGTTCCAACACAAAAACTTCATAAATCTAAAGTATGATGTAAGTGTAATGAAGGAGGGATGCAAATAAGATAAAAAATACTGTATTATAAATATACAAACTATACACAATTAACATATAAACTCAAAACTCACACTTTTTAAAAAGGAAGATGACTAATTCTTCCTTTTTTAGTGTAGTTTATTTTAATATTGATTTGGGATATGGCTTTCTTATATCTGTTCTACCTACTAAATAATCTATTGATGTATTATAGTAATTAGCAAGTGTATTAATTTTTTCTAAAGGTATTATTTGTATACCCAATTCATATTTGGAATATTGCTGTTGGGTAGTATTTAAAATTTTAGCAATATCTTTTTGAGTATAACCTTTATCTTCACGGATTTCTTTAATTCTACTATAATACATTTTGACCACTTACCAATATTTTCCAATACATCTAATTAAATGTATTGGATTTACATCTTATTAGATGTAAATAAATTATTTTATTAGTTAACCAATGTAAAATAATATTGGTGGTACTATGAATAAAAGAATATTGTTGATAAGTGGTATTTTATTAACTACGATATTTGGTGGTTTGGGATTATATAATGTAATTGATAACAAAAGCAGATTAGTTATAACTAATGAAAAAATAGAACAAGTAATGAAAACTAATGCCTTAACCATGATGTATGAAACAGAGGCTGGTAGTGGGGAATATCGAGTGTCTAATGATACATCATGGCCACAGGAGGGATATGTTTTTAATGAAAAATTATCGGATTGTGAAAATGGGGGAACACTTTCGTGGAATGATGAAACAAAGAGAGTAGTATTAACTACATCAACTTTCGACAAATGTTATGTTTATTTTGATAAATATTTACCAACAATAATAAATAGTGTAAGTGCAAGTGATATATCAAATAATAGTATAACTTTAACAGTAAATGCAACAGTAGGTGAAAATCCAATCCAAGTATATTACTATAGTAATAATGGAGGAAGTAGTTATGTAGAAAGTAATAGTAATACATATACATTTAATGGTCTAGAAACAGGAACTGAATATGAATTTAGAGTATATGTAATTGATAGTAATGGAGTAAGCTCAGAAGTATATAGTTTACAAGCAACAACAGAATCAGCAGTATATTTAGCAAATTATATAAAAAGTTTATATACAAGTGATGGAGCAAATGGAATATATTTACATGATGGACAGGGTACATATGGTTCTTTAGAAGCAGGAGATAATTCATATAGATATAGTGGAGCAAATCCAAATAATTATGTATGCTTCGGAAGTATAACAAGCTCTTGTCCAAATGACAATTTATACAGAATTATTGGAGTATTTGGAGATCAAGTAAAACTAATAAAACATGATTATGCAACAAGTACATTATTAGGAACAAATGGTGATTACTATGGACAATATACTTTAGGTGAATATTATTATAAAGGAAGTAATTATAGTAATATAGCAGGTTATTTATGGAATTATGGTATAAATACATGGAGCGAAAGTCAATTGAATACTGTAAATTTAAACGAAAATTACTTAGCGAATATAGGTAGTGAGTGGTCAGGTAAAATAGCAGAACATATATGGCAAGTAGGAGGAAATACATATCAAAATATTTATAATGTTGTAATTAAACAAGCATATACAAATGAAATTATAAATTCTGCAACAAATGCAACGTATAATGCAAAAATAGGGTTAATGTATGTAAGTGATTATGGATATGCAGCAAGCCCAAATAATTGGAATACTATATTATATAACTACGATAACGATACAAATAGAAATAATAATTGGATATATATGGGATTATATGATTGGACAATTACTCGCTATTCAATTAATGAGGGAAATGTTTTTGTGATTAATACCAATGGTAGTGTAATTTATGCAAGTCCAATTGATAATGTACTTGCCGTAAGACCTACTTTTTATCTAAACTCTGATGTGGCCTATATCTCCGGTACAGGAACAAGTTCTAATCCTTACATAATTGATTAAATAAACAAATAGGATATCCAAGTGGTATCCTATTATTCATAAGCAAGACTATAGCAATAGTCTTCTTTTAATTCTAAGTTAGTATTGTAAATGTTATAAATTTTTTTATTTAATTCATTTACTTTAGTTAATGCACCTTGATCAGGGTTTCCATAAAGAGTAAATATGGATATTAAATAAGGATTATTTGAGTTATAAATACCGATGTTATTAAAGTAAGAGCCATAGTAGCCATATTTATGAAGAAATGTTACATTATCAAAATTTAAGCCATTGTAATAAGTATTGTTCATAGCTGTTACTAAAAGATTAGTATATTCATCATCTATTTGAATTAAGTTATAAATGTGCTTTAATAGCTTGTTTGTGTCAGTTACAGTTAAATACCCATATCTATCACTTTCGTTAATTGTAAGGGTCGCATTTAAGGTATTTTTGGCATATTCTTTTAATGTATTTACTCCAATGTAGTCACTTAGCATTATGTGAGCTCCATTATCACTTACTGATACACTATAATCTAGTAAATCACGAATAGTTATTTCTTCCCCAACTGTTCTAGTTCTAAGTTTTAAACCAGCGATAGATGCATAGTTGGAAGTATAAGTTATAGTATCATCTAAGTTTATATTACCGTTTCTAGCATTTTCAATTAAATAAGAAGCTTCAAAAAGTTTTATTATACTTGCTCCATATTGAGCTTTGTTTTCATTATAAGTGAAAGAATATTCATTATTTATTTCTTCAAAATAGATAGATACATTATTATCTAATTCAGACATTAATTCTGTAAACATTGTATCGATAGCTTCGTCTTTATATGGAGTATTTAGACATTCATTATAAGCTTTTTCCTTTTTTTCTAAAATTCGTTGTTCTTCAAATTTTCTTTCAAGTTCTTCGATGGCTTTGGCTCTTTCTTGAAGAGTATATGAAATAAAACAAATTAAGGCAATAACAAATGTTATAAATATTAGGATATATATGAACGATTTTTTCTTCTTTCTTCTTTTTTTCATTTAACTACACCGCTTTTTAATTTTATCTAAAATATATAAATATAAATATTGCTAATAATACACAATAAATTGAAAATTTCCAAAGTTTTCCTTTTTTAACCCAAGAGCTTAACCATCGGTAAGAAAAATAGGTAACAATTCCTGCAGCAACCATACCTGCTAAATATGGTACTATCATGCTTGTTAGCTCAGTTGTATTTGCTAAATCACTTACTCCTAGAATCATGGTAGCAACACTTACTGGGAAATAAAGAATAAATGTGTATTTTAAGGCCGTTTCTCTTTTTAAACCACAAAGTAAGCAAGCAACTAATACTGTACCACTTCTACTAATACCTGGAACTATAGTTACCGCTTGTAATAAACCAATAAGAATAGCATCTTTTAAAGTTATGTCATAATCTTCTTTAGTTCCTTTCATATTGCGAACTATAAATAATGCTAAGGCTGTTATTAAAAATGCTATTGCTAAACCATTTATGGAATATAAATCTTCAATTTTATCTTTAAAAATGAAACCAGTGATACCAACAGGAATGGTACTAATAATGACATATAAACAATATTTGAATTTTTTTAAGTATTTTTCTCTAGTTTCTTTTTTAAATATATAACTGAAAAATGCTATTACTAATTCTTTGATATCTTTCCAAAATATTATAAA
>DVHV01000129.1 GCA_018711775.1 Candidatus Onthocola stercoravium
AAGGAAAAAGATAGAATTATTAGGACTTTTTGATGAAGATAATTTAGTGGGAGTATCGTTGGTTATCTATTTGCGGGTGTTAAAAAAATATTATATTGCCTATGCAACTAGAGGATTTGTGTATGATTATAAAGATATTCCTAACTTTAAAAAGGCTTTAATTAAATATTTTAAAAAGAAAAAAGTGATTATATTTAGAATGGATCCAAATATTGTGTTAGCCAAATACGATAAAGATTTGAAAAAGGAAGAAATTTTAGAAAGTCGTCAGCTGCTAGAAAGTTTAAAATATTATGGCTTTAGACATTATGGCTATAATATGGCTTTTGAAACGATGCAATTTCGGTTTGTTCATAAACTTGATTTAGTTGGTAATTGGAACGAACAAAAAGAAAATATGAGCAAGAGTACTAGAAAGAATATTGATGCAGCAGATTTTAAAGGGGTAAGAATAAGAAGGGGGACTGAAAAAGACTTGGATATTGCTTGTAAGTTTTTTGATATGTCAGGAAGCCGCAAGCATTTTCAAGGATTTGATAAAAAGTATTATGAAAAAGTATTTGCGGCATTTGGGAAAAATATAACTTTATATATTGCTTATATCGATAAAAAAATATATATGAGTAATTTAGAAAGTAGACTTAAAGAAATTGAACAGGAACTCAATATTGTTCATGATAAAATGCAACATGATAATGTTGGAAAAAAATTAAGAAAAGAAGAAGAAATATTAAATAATTTGAAAGAAAAATATTTACAAGAATTGGCTGATGCTAAGGATATGGCTGAAAAGTGTGATATTGCAGCAATGATTACAATTAGTGCGTATGATGAAGTAGTATCTTATGTAAGTGGCATGGATAATAATTATCGTAAGTTTAATCCAAAGTATGTGATGTATCCAACGATGATCAAGGATGCGATTGCTAGTAACTTGAAAACAGTAAACTTTTTAGGTGTGAAAAATATATTTGATAAAAATGATCCGGATTATGGAATGTATGAAGTAAAACGGGGATTTGGAGGAAATACTATCGAATATATTGGAGAGTTTGATTTGCCAATCAAGAAGTGTTTATATATTGTTTATAAATTAAAGACTAAATTGAAGGGAGGCAAATAATGGAGTTAAGAGAAGTAGATAAAGAAGAGTTTAATCATAATGCCCAAAAGTTTACGTGTAAGAATTTCTTTCAGACTAGTAATATGGGGAATAGTTTAGAGCTACGAGGAAGAAAAGTATACTATTTGGGATTATTTGATAATACAGAATGTGTTGCTCTAGCTATGTTAGTAGAAAGTGGAACTTTTCTTCTCAAGAAGACATTTGAAGCATTAAAAGGTTTTTTAATAGATTATAGTGATACTGAGAAAGTTAAGATGTTTACAGAAAAGTTATTGGAATTTGTCCGGGATAAAAATGGCTTTAAGATAAATATTGATCCGTATATAATCGAAGTAGAAAGAGATATTGATGGTAATATTGTTTTGGATGGTAAAAATAATTATTCAGTAATCGAAGCTTTAAAAAATATGGGATATCAAAAATGTAAATATGATACCCAAGTTAGATTTAATTTTTGTTTGGATGTTTTAGGTAAAAGTGAACAAGAGATTTTTGGTGATTTTAAAGCAACGACGAGAAACTTAATTAATAAGGCTGAAAGAATAGGTGTGGAAGTAATAGATTTAAGATATGATGAATTAGATAGATTTAAAGCTATTACAGAAGATACGTGCAAAAGAAGAGGGTTTCCTGATAAAACTCTTGAATATTATCAAAGTATGTATAAGGCTTTTGAAAATCAAGTGGTTTTTAAATTGGCAAGATTAAATGTTACTAAGTATCAAGAATATTTGAATAAAACAAAGGATGAATATTTAGAAAAAATAGATAAGATAAAGGGAAGTAATAAGAAAAAAGATAACTATCTATTTGAAGTAAGTAATATTGATAAAAAGTTAGCAAATATAGAAAAGTTACCAATTAAAGATGGCTATGTCGATTTGGCTGCAGCAATGTTTATGTTATATGGTGATGAAACAATCTATCTATTTAGTGGCAGTTATGATGAACTAAATGAATTTGGGGGACAATACTTAATTCAATGGGATGTCATTAAGTATGCTATAAATAAAGGGTATCGCAGACATAATTTCTTTGGTATAATGAATTTTCAAAATAAGAATGATAAGGATTACGGAATCTATCTTTTTAAACGTGGTTTTAATGGATATGTTGAAGAATTAATTGGAGAGTATACAATTTATACTAAGGGGTTAGTTAGTTCTATTTATAAATTAAAAAGTAAAGTTAGGTGAGAATATGAAGTTTATCGAAAATGTTGAACGAGATAAATATATTGCGTTTGAAAGTGGGCATGAAAAGTCCCATTTCTTGCAAAGTTATGCTTGGGGAGAGTTTTGCCGGAGGGCAAAAGGGCAAGTTCCTAATTATGTTGGTATGGTCGATGATAATGGTAATTTGGTAGCAACAGCATTAATATTACTTAGAAAAACACCGCTTGGTTATAGTTATGGTTATGCTCCACGAGGATTTATAATAGATTATAACAATAAAGAGTTGATAAAAGAATTTACGGACTATCTTAAGAATTATATGAAAGAAAAAAAGATAATTTATATTAAGTTTGATCCGGACATTCCTTATCAAGACATCGATAGTGAAGCAAATCCTATTGAAGGTGGAAATAACAACTATGAACTTTATAATTATATGTTAAGTTTAGGTTATCATCATACAGGATTTTACCGACTTTATGAAGGAAATCAACCACGATATACTTTTAGAATTAATTTAAAAAGAGGGTGGCAAGAAGTAGAAAATACTATGTCTAAGTCTTTTATTAAGTCTGTTAAAAGAAGTGATGCCTATAACTTAAAAATAGATAATGAAGAGAGAATAGAAGATTTTTATAGATTAGTACAAAGTAATAGTGCCAAGGATGATTTTGATCCTCATACATTAAAGTATTATCAAATCTTTACTGAGGAATTAAAAAAAGAAGGAGCAGTTAAATACTTTAATGTATCGATAAAACCTAAGGAACTTGTAAAAAATATAAATGAAGAAATAGAAAGTATTAAAAAAGAATTAGAAACTGCTAAGAAAAGAGTAGAGGATTTAAAAAATAAACTGACGAGGTTAGAAAAAGATTTGGAAGTTTTTCAAGGAATCGATGAAGATGAGTGTGTAGTTTGTTCACTTATTTGTACATATACTAAAAATAGAGCATGGAGTATGTTTATTGGTAGTGATGAACTGGCAAATATTACTTTTGCTGTTACGAGAAGTTATTACGAAGCTATTAAGGATGCTTATGATAATGGGTATGAATTTTTCGATTTGTTTGGCACTCCGGGAGATCCGCACACAACTTATAAGAATTTAGCAAAGCTTCATGATTTTAAAAGAAAATTTGGTGATCAATATATCGAATTTATCGGAGAATTTGATTTAGTAAATAAAAAGTTATTGTATGAAGTTTTACCAATAATGTTAAAGTGTTATCGTAAATTGCGTAAAATAAAAGATAAATAGTGATATTTTCACAATTTTTCCATTTATTTTACGCTTTTTTAATGATATAATTTATTATGGAGGACCATATGAAGTTTATTGAATTAAAAAATGTTAATAAAGTTTATAAAAATGGCGTAACAGCATTAGCAGATGTCTCCGTATCAATTGAAAAAGGCGAATTTGTTTTCGTTATTGGTCTAACTGCTAGTGGAAAATCGACATTTATAAAAACGTTATATAGAGAAGAAAAACCGACGAGTGGTACAGTTATGGTCGGTGGTCTTAATGTGGGTAAAATTAGAAATGGGAGAGTTTATAAATTAAGAAGAAAGATTGGAATAGTATTCCAAGATTTTAAACTGTTGCCAAAATTGACAGTTTATGAAAATGTAGCTTTTGCACTTGAATGTGTTGGGATGAAAGCAAAAGAAATTCGTCCTAAAGTAATGAGTGCTCTAGAAAGAGTTGGATTAAAGGATAAAGTTCGTTCATTTCCAGGAGAACTATCTGGTGGGGAACAACAAAGAGTTTGTATTGCAAGAGCAATAGTAAATAGACCTAAATTACTTATTTGTGATGAACCAACTGGAAATTTGGACCCTGATACTAGTAAAGAAATTATGAAAGTAATCGAAGGAATCAATAAAGATTTAGGGACAACGATAATCATGGCAACTCATGATAGAGATATTGTTAATAGAATGAAAAAAAGAGTTCTATTAATTGAACACGGCGTTTTAGCTGGTGATTATGCGAAAGGAAGTTATAAGACTCATGAGGGCAGTTAGGATTTTTGGAAGAAGTATTCGGGATGCTTTTAAGAGTGTCCTTAGAAATTTTAGTTTGAGTTTTGCATCGATCATGTGTACAACTATTACCTTAATTCTTGTTTCAGTGGCTCTTATTTGTGCTGCGAATATTGAAAATGCTACTAAGTCAATTGAAGACGAACTTAGTATAGTTGTATATTTGGATGGCGAAGTAACAGAAGAACAGATAAACAATATAAGAGCTGATATTGATAGTCAAGATAATGTAGCGGAAGTAACATTTAAAAGTAAGACTGAATGGAAAGAAGAAATGAGTGATTATGACGATACTTTTGAAACGGTATTAAATTACTTAGATGAAAATCCTTTAATGGATTCATTTATTGTAAGAGTTGAAGATGTTAATCACTTATCAGATACAGCAGAATATATTAAGTCTATTAGTGGTGTTGATACAGTAAAATATGGTGAAGGCATGGTTGATAATATTATCTCAGCTTTCAATGTTGTTGAAAAAGTAGTGGTAGTTATCGTTATTGCTCTTATTTTAGTAACATCATTCTTGATAAGTAATACCATTAAACTTACGATATTTAGTAGAAGAAGTGCTATTGAAATTATGCGTTTAGTTGGGGCAAGTAACATTGCTATTAAATTACCGTTCATATTTGAAGGTTTAATAATTGGAGTTATTGGTTCAATCATTCCAATATGTATAACTATTTATGGTTACGTAATTTTATATGGTGCTTTAAATGGTCATGTATTTTCGAATATGATAGTACTTATTGAACCATATAATTTTGTATTCTGGATATCACTAGCTTTAGTAGTTTTAGGGGCAGTTGTTGGTATGTTAGGTAGCTTAAAAGCAGTAAGGAAGTATTTGAAAATATGATGACTGCAAAGAAATTAGGAAGTTATTTTATTAGATATATTTTTGTGTTTTTAATTCTTAGTCTTTATATTTTAGAACCAATGAGTGTAAGTGCAAGTAGTAGTAATACATTGCGCGGGTTACGTCAGGAATTGGCGGAATTAAAAGAACAAAAAAGAAAAAATGATAGTCAGCAACAAGCAACTGAAAATGAAATAAGAGAAAATAATTTAGCAATATTAAATGCGCAAGAAGAAATTCAGGAATCTCAAGAAAAAATTGAAAATGCTAAAATATTAATTGCTGAAACGGATGAAAAAATTGCTGAATTGCATCAACAAACTCAAGATTTGATGTCTTATTTTCAAATTATGCAAGGAGAAAATGTATATTTGGAATTTATTACGGATTCTAATAGTATGACTGACTTAGTGATGCGGAGTGATGCCGTAAATCAAATTGCAGAGTATAATCAAAAGAAATTAGTTGAATTAGAAGATTTAATTGAAGAAAATGAACAATTGCAAGTTGATTTGATTAAATATGAAGAAGAATTAGAAAAGGATATTGCTTCTTATGAATCTAAAATAGATACTTTACAATATGATTTATCAAGTTTAGGTGAAGTTGGTATGGATATTGAAGATGAAATTAGGTCAAAAGAAGAATTAATTGAAGCATATGAAAATATGGGATGTGAAGAAGATCAAGATTTAGATGTCTGTGCAAGTATAAATGGCAGTGCTATTTGGTATAAGCCATTGAATAAAGGGAGAATAAGTAGTATCTTTGGAAAAAGAACAGATCCTTTTACTGGAAAAGTAAAAATTCATAGAGCGGTAGATATTGCTGGTAATTCAGAAGGAACTAGTGTATATTCTGTTGGTAATGGAATAGTAGTTGCAACTGTTGATGCTAAAGCAAAGGCTAATCGCGGTGAAGGAAAAACTTGTGGTGGTAATCAAGTATATATTCAAGTTTTAATTGGAGGAGAAAAATTTACAGTTCAATATGCACACTTACTTTCAGTTAATGTTAAAGTTGGAGATGTTGTTAATGCCAATACAGTTATAGGAACTCAAGGTGGCGGATCTAAAACGCAAAGATGGGAATCATGTTCAACGGGATCACATTTACATTTTGGAGTTGTCGAAGGATATATTAAAACAAAATATATGGCAACGTATTTCAATAATAATGCTATAATTCCTCCAGGATATCCATCAAAAGGATCATGGTTCTATTCAAGAACACAATGGTTTGCATAAAAGTGTGAGTTCTTTAGTTTTATGGTTGTGTTATTAAAGTAAAATTAAAGGATGTGAAATAGTTGAAAATAAAAAAATGGTGTAGTTACTTTATAAGGTATATGTTTGTTTTCCTAATATTGGCCGTTTATATATTGGAGCCGATGAGTGCGCAAGCTGCTACTAATTATAATAGTATGACTTTAGCAGAAATGCGTCAGGAATTAGCAAGATTGAAGCAAGAAAAAGCAGATAATGAACATCAACAAGAAGTAACGGAGGCTGAAAAAGAAGCTAAAAATAAAGCAATAAGTGATACTTATGCTAAGATTGAGGAAACAAAAGTAAAAGTTGAAGAAGCAAAACAAAGTATTGAAGAATCTAATGCTAGAATTACAGAATTAGATAAGCAGACCCAGGATTTGATGGCATATTATCAAATTTTGCAAGGTAATAATTCTTATATGGAATTTATAACAGATTCAAGTAGTATAACAGAACTTATAATGCGTGCTGATGCTATTGAACAATTATCTAATTATAATCAAGAAAAATTAGTTGAGTTAGAAAATTTAATTGATGAAACAGAACAAAAGCAAGTTGAATTGTTAGAATATGAAGATGAACTTAATGCTAACATTGCTGAATATCAACGTCAATTAGAAGAAATTGATTCTAGTTTGTTGCAATTTTCGGATATTTCGATGTCTATTGATGAAGAAATAGAAACTTTGGAAGATGTTATTGAAACTAATGAAAATATGGGATGTAAGGATAATGAAACTCCAACTGCTTGTGCTGTAAGGTTGTCTTCAGAGAATGATGATGATTATTCTTGGTATATCAATAATTATGGTTGGTTAAAACCAGTAACAAAAGGTCGTATATCAAGTTTATTTGGATGGCGTAGTGTTCCTGGTCAAAGTAGTTACCATAGTGGAATTGATATTGCTGTATCTGAAGGTACCAATGTTTATCCGGCAGCATCAGGAGTGGTAGTTAGAACTGTAAGTAGAAGTAGTTGTGGAGGAAATCAAATATACATTCAAGCGGTTATCAATGGTGAAGTATATACTATGCAATATGCGCACCTATTAGAAGTATATGTTAGTAAAGGTGATACTGTTGATGTTAATGATGTAATTGCTTTATCTGGTGGTTATTCAACAGCATCAAAGTATGGCGGATATGATACATGTACTACTGGGGCTCATTTACATTTTGGGGTATCAGAAGGCGCTTATACAAGCTTTTCTGCTTATACAGCCAATTTAATAGAACCTCCAGGATTTCCTGGTAAAGGTTCATGGTTTTATTCGAGAACTCAATGGTTTGATTAAACTGATATTAAGTTATCAGTTTTTGTTTTATTTTGTCACAAAAAATGCTATAATCGTAATATAATTAATAGGAAGGGT
The DNA here is from genome assembly GCA_018711775.1 of Candidatus Onthocola stercoravium. GTDB lineage: Bacteria > Bacillota_I > Bacilli_A > RF39 > UBA660 > Onthocola_B > Onthocola_B stercoravium. The sequence continues at coordinate 7,857 of DVHV01000129.1, forward strand.
ATGATTTTATATGAAAAGTGATGTGTTTAGTCAAGACAATCAAAGTGTTGGTAATAATATGCCAACGGATAATTTGAATACTGGAGGTGTGAATACGCCAAAAGAATTAAATGATAATAATGACGGAAGTGTTCCAGCAGTAGAAAATGCTGCGAGTAGTGATTTAAATAGTGCAAATGAAGCACTTAATAGTGAATCAGTAATAAATAGCGAAGTTATTGGTGTAACTAATAATGAAAATGAAAATTTAAATAACTTAAGTGGTGAGGAATCATTACCACCAGAAAATAACTTGAATAATACTAAAAATCGCAAAAAAATATTTATAATTATCGGTATTGTAGTAGGGGTAATTATCCTTGCTATTATAGCATTCTTTGTCTATATTAAAATAGGATTTACGGCAGAGAAATATATTGATGATAAAGTTGAAGAAATATCAAACTTTATAGACGATATGTTTATGACAAACAATTATGATGCTAATAATGAAACGCTAATGAATGGAGAATTAAGTATTAATTCAAGTATTGAAGAATTAGCGGCGTTAAATAATTTAAATTTAAATTTTGAAGTTGGCACTTCTTTAGCTAAAGAAATAGTAGATATTAATTTTGGTTTAGCAAATAATGAAAGCAATTATAATGCTAATCTATATATAAATAATAATAGAATGTATTTAGATTCAGCTGATTTATATAGTACACCTTTATATATGGATTTAGAAGAAAGCCCATTTGCTAATATTAATGTTGAAAAAATGAATTTAGAAAATTATAAAAATTCTATTGTAAATTTTGTGAAGTATTTAGGTTTGGCTTTAAAAGAATCTGACATGTCAAGTTCTATTAGTGGTTTAAGTGCTATTTATAGATATGAGATAAATGATAGTAATAAAAAAGCGTTTGCCCAAAAGATGAATGATTTAATAGAACATGATGAAAATATGTTGGATTTTTTAGAAATGTTAGGTATAACAGATGCAACTGTATCGGCAGATAGTTTAAGTGATATGGTATTTGAAGTAACTGTTAGTATTCCTAGTGGAGATTTAAAAGGTTTTACATTAACTATTGATGATTCAGTTATGAGCTTAGTAGAAACCGCGAAAGATAAGTATGATTTTAAAATTGATGATGAAGTGGTATTAAAGGTAACTGTTGATGGAGATAATGTAAATTTAGTTAATGCTGATACAAATAGTGGTACTTTCGATATTACGTTTAATACTAAAGATTATACAATGAAAACAAATTTTGAATCAGAAGGTAATGTAATTAGTTTAGAAATTACTAATGAAAGTGATAAAGTTAAAAATGTAGTTATAGAACTTACAAGTAATAATGAAACTTCAGTTGTAAATATGAAAGTGGATTTAACAGTTGAAACTGTAAGTAATAATGAAATTAGAACTAGTGGTAGTTTTGTAGTTAGTTCTAATGGCGAAGATATTAATTTAGATTTTACTTTAAATAGTCAAAATGGAACTGATTTAGTAACAGAAAAAACTTTTACTAATGCTAAAGATATGAATACTTTAACTCCAGCTGAAGAAAATGAAATTTCAAATAATTTAATGACGGTTCTTGAAAATATTGCTCCGGAAGTTACTGAAACTATGGGGGCACAACAATTTTTAATTAGTGCTCAAGTTTATGCTAATACAGTTTCTTTATCAGTTACTCCAGGTGGTTGTATGACTTTTGAACAATTAGGTTATAATACAGGGATGCTTGGTAAAGTTGAACCGGATTCACTTGGTGGGTATAGATTGTCAATTACTGATGGCGAATATATGGTTTTAGATAAATATATTTTTGATGGGAATTTATCAGCAGAAGATATAGAATTATATGATTCATCTAGATTTACTGAAGAATATTATACTTGTTTGGCATCATGATTATTGATAAAGTTGTTGTTGGGCCATTGGCAGAAAATTGTTATATTGTTACCAAAAATGAGAAGACAATTATAATTGATCCTGGTGATGAAGGCCAAAAAATTATTGATGTAGCCAAAGATAAAAATGTTGTTGGGGTTTTAATAACTCATCATCATTTTGATCACATTGGAGCATTAAAAAATATAGAAAAATATTTTAATATTAAGGAAAGTAAAGAAATTGAAGGTTTTAATTATGAGATAATTAAAACTCCAGGGCATACAAGTGATTCAGTAAGTTATTATTTTCCTGAAGATAAGGTATTATTTGCTGGGGACTTTTTATTTTTAAATAGTATTGGAAGGACTGACTTGCCGACGGGTAATGATATGGAAATGCAAAAAAGTTTGGAATTAATTAGTAAGTATCCGGATGATATTGTTGTTTATCCTGGGCATGGAGAAACAACAACTTTAGGTTACGAAAAAGAAAATTTTAAATATTACTATTAAAAAAGATCGTTTGTGTGACGATCTTTTAATATGTCTTATCAGAGTAAGCATGTGAGTAAATTATTGGTTCCATAAATTCAACATAATTTAAATAAATTATTCTAATTAAATACCATAAGTTATTTGTGTTATCTCTAATTATTAAATGATCTTTACCGGCTTCTTCAATTATCCCTTCATAAACTTTGTTTTGCCAAGCACTACTATCAGGGTATGAAACATAGGCTTTAATTCTTTGCCCTTTATTAAGCCTTAAAATGTTTTCAATATAACTTTGTTCTCTTGGAATTGTTCCATTATTTACTTCATTAATAGAAATGTTTCCTGGTGGAGTTTGATAGTTATTGCTAGGAAAAGTTGGATTTTGGTAATAACTTCCATTCATAATATAAAATTCACCTCTAGAATATGTATATGCTTTTAGTGATTAATAATTGCCAAAAAATAGGTAATGCATTATAATTATTATAATAGGTGATAAGAATGAAACAAAATAATAGCGATGTAAAAGAAGCCCTAATTGAAGGAATATTTTTGGTTGTTGGAGTTTTTTTATATGCCTTATGCTTTAATTTATTCTTGATACCAAATGATTTAGTTGTTTCTGGTTTTAGTGGAGTAGCAATAGTTGCACAAAAACTATTTGGTTGGCCAGCTTCTACATTTATTTATATTACAAATGCTATTTTATTAATTGTGTCTTTTATTTTTTTAGGATGGAAGTTAACTAAGAGAAATATTGCTGGTTCAATAATGTATCCTTTGATGATTACGGTATCGGAACCTATTGCAAATTTTTTAGATAACTATATTATTGGTGATGATTTTTATCTTGTTTTATTATTTGCTATAATTTTATATGGTGTAAGTAGTGGTCTTATTTATCGAACCGGTTTTTCTACCGGTGGTAGTGACATTATTATGCAAATTTTAAATAAATATTTGAATATTAGCGAATCAAAAGCCATGATTGGTGCAAATAGTTTAATTATAATTGTTGGTATGATGGTGTTTGGCTTTAATAAAGGGGTATATTCTTTTATAATACTTATTTGTTCGACATATTTTATTGATAAAATAATGTTTGGCTTATCAGATAGCAAGGTATTTTATATTTATACCAAAAAATTAAGAAAGATAAAAAAGTTAATATTAGATGATTTTCAAACAGGATTTACAAGTATTCCTAGTAGAGGAGGATATTCTCAAAAGCGGGGATTTATGATTATGTGTGTAGTATCTAATAAGGATTA
>DVHV01000130.1 GCA_018711775.1 Candidatus Onthocola stercoravium
GTAGTGATGCAAGGTCAGTCAAACTTGTTTGACTTTTGTTCTGAAAAATGTTGCTTATCCTCGAATTTTCGCCAAAACCAGGCCAAAAGTGGGTCGAATTTTCGCCAAAATTAGGCCAAAAATGGGTCGAATTTTCGCCAAATGCATTGATTTTTTAGCATACATATGGGAAATTTTGCTTTTTGTATAATAATTATAAAAAGTTCCATAATAATTATGGATGGTGATTAAATGAAAAATGCACAATGTGATAGTTGTAAGGATGCTAAATTTGGGATAGCTTATATAGATCCTGAAAGTGGAATACTTTGTAGTAAAATTGATACAGATATGGAATTACCTAAAGGGAAAAAGATACTTGCTCCGAAGATATGTACTAAATGTGGTACAACAGAATGGAAAACAATTGATAATTAATAAGAGACTTAATATCTCTTATTTTTTTGTAGGAAAATATAGCAAATAAATCGCTAATATATTTTCCTACAGAAAAATATATTGACAAATAAAATATAAATGTGATATTATATTAATAGGTGATAAAAATGCTTTTAAGGGAAGATTATTTATCAAAAATAAGGGAATTTTATGATTTAGATATTATAAAAATATTAATAGGTATTAGAAGATGCGGTAAATCTGTTTTATTAAAACAAATAATAGATGAAATTAAGAATACTGTTGATGATAACCATATTATATATATTAATTTTGAAGATGTAACTTATGCATATATTAAAAACTATTTAGATTTAAATGATTATGTTAATGAAAAAATAGTTGATGATAAAAAGTATTATTTATTTTTTGATGAAATACAAATGGTTGATGATTGGGAGAAGGCAATCAATTCTTTTAAAGCAACTTTAAATGTTTCTATTTTTATTACAGGATCTAATTCTAAACTCTTATCAGGTGAATTTGCAACATTACTATCAGGACGTTATGTATCTTTTAAAGTGTTTCCTTTTTCTTTTAAAGAGGTTATTGATTTGAAAAAATTAACTGATATTCGAGATATTGAAGATGCTTTTAATGATTATATCTTATGGGGTGGGTTGCCACAAAGATTTGATTTTGGAAGCCAAGATGCTATGATATCTTATTTAAGTGATGTATTTAACTCTATTGTTTTAAAAGATATTGTAAAAAGAAATAATATAAAAAATATAGATTTGTTTGAAAGAGTTATGGAATATTTAGTAACTAATCCTAGTCAATCCTTTTCTCCAGCAAATATGATGAATGAATTTTCTAAAGAAAATATACCAGTATCATCAAAAACAATTTATGAGTGTCTAGATTATGCTACATCAGCAATGCTGATGGAAAAGATATCCGCATATGACATAAGAGGTAAGAAAATATTATCAAGAAAAGATAAATATTATTTAATGGATTTAGGTTTGGGACGAATACTTAATACAAATAAAAAAGCCCAATATGGGGCTTATTTAGAAAATATTGTCTATAACGAATTAAGATATCGGGGATATGAGGTAAGTATAGGTAATAATGATGGAAGAGAAATAGATTTTATTGCTACTAAACATAATATAAAAGAATATTATCAAGTTGCATATACTTTAGCAGATGAAAATACTGAAAGAAGAGAATTTAATGCATTTGATAATATTAAAGATAATTATCCTAAATATGTAATTTCTACTGATAAATTAGATTACTCCCAAAATGGTATAATCCATAAAAGTATAATAGATTGGTTATTAAATAAATAATTTGTGACAAGAGGCGGTTAGTTTATGAGTTTATTACTTCTTTTTCAGTATTATAAAAGGCTTCTAGAACACTTTTAATTTCTACTCTTAATTCATCTTCTTTAATAAAAAATTCAATTATATTTATATTTAAGGCATCAGCAATTCTACCAAGAATTGCTATTGTTATATGTTTATTTCTATTCTTGTTTTCGATATCACAAATGTATTGACGAGATACACCAGAAAGGTCAGCTAGGTCTTGTTGGGTTAATTTTTGTTCTAAACGATATTTTTTTATATTGGCTCTTACTATTTCATAGTAGTATTCATCGTCATGGAAATATAATGCTTCTTTAATCAAAGTTGATCACCTAATTCATATTTTGCCTTAATAATCATTAAATTTAATATAGCCTAATAGCGTCATTTATGATACTATATTAATAGTAGACAAGAATCGACAAGATATTTAAGTTGTTTTTGTTATTATTTTGTTGGAAGGCGATTATTAGTGAAGAAAAAAGTAATTATAGGTATAATATCTGTATTAGTAGTAATATCTGGTTGTTTATTTGTTATGTTTAATAGTAGTAATAAAAGTTATGAAGTTATAACTAATGAGATAGAAGAAAGGATAATGAATACTAATGCACTAACAATGATGTATGAAACTGCATCAGGTAGCGGTGAATATCAAGTGTCAAGTGATACTTCTTGGCCACAGGATGGTTATATTTTTAATGAAAGATTGTCCGGTTGTGAAAACGGTAGTACTCTTTCTTGGAATGAAGAAAATAAAAGAGTTTTAGTAGAAGCTAACACTTCTGATAAATGTTATGTTTATTTTGATAAAGTAAGTTATACTATCGGAAGTCAAAATACTATGGAAGTGTATGTAGATGATTCTGGTAGATTAATTGCATCAGCGGTTAGTACTACGTCAGCTGGTTCTGCTATAAGGGAAATGTTTCATTTGATTGCTGTAGATGATATTACAAATATTAGTATTAGTGTAAAATATAATCCTGATGCTTCTAGATATCGGGGAAGAACAACTATTTCGGCAGCTCTTAATAATGCCCCTTTGATGGTTGATACTGGGGTAGACAAATATGTTGATGGGGAACCTGTAATTTATACTGGATCTTTAAATGCTGGTGATGAAATTATTGTTAGTTTGCAAAGAAACAATTATAGATTAACAGACTCTAATATAGATTTTATCATGACCGGTGATGGTTTATAAAAAAGTTATGTTTCTTTTAAAAAATCTTGCGGTTAACTACGTACGGTTAATAATTTTAGATGTTTTATTTTTATAATTATTTTAGAATAATAGACATAGTTCGACAAGAAATATGTGTTTTGTCTGTTAATATTAAATTGGTGATAATTTTATGAAAAAGAAAGTAGTAGGTTTAAGTAGTATTATTGTATTATTATTAATCATATGTTTTGGAGTGGCTAATGGCCGATTGATGGATATATTTTTAATGAAGAACTTTCTAGATGTGAAAATGGTAGTACACTAACTTGGAGTGATGAAAATAAAAATATAATTATGTCTACATCAGTTTCAGATAAGTGACATTCTAAGATTTGTCAAGAGTAAATTTTTATGGTATTATATACATGCCAAAAAGACACAAAATTTAACTTTTTTTTAAAAAATTAACATTTGTGTTTTATTTGGTATATAATATTAATGTAGTTATGTGGTGATAACTATTTATTAATTTGTTTGCAAACTGCAAAAATTTTTCTGAGTAATTTTGTAGTTGTAGCAATTGTAGCAACGTAATGATGTTTACCTTCGTTACGTTTTTTTCTGTAATAAATTTCAATGTCGTTTTCTTTTTTACTTAGTGATGTAATTCTTACGATATTCAAAGCTGATAAAAATAGTATATGTCTCATATATTTGTTTCCCGATTTAGAAATTGGTCCATGAGTATTAATGGTTTTTCCAGATTGTTTAATTGTTGGATCTAATCCACAATAAGCAGTTAGTTCTTTTATATTATTAAAACGATTAATATCTCCTAGTTCTGCAATGATTATTGCTGTTGTAAATTCACCAATACCATTTATAGAATTAATAGGAGTGAAATAAGGCGTGCATTTTGCAAAATTTATAAGTTTTTCTTTTACAATATTTATATTATTTTGCTGATTATTTATAATTTTTGCAATCTGAGATAGATTAGCAACAATTTCATCATTATAATTAACTGATGGATAAGAAGTGTTTGCAATCTCTTTTATTTTCGTTGTTTTGGATTTCCAATATCTAAATTTTTTTCTTTTAAAGAAAGTTTGTAAAAAGCACAGTCTTGTTTTCGAAATTATTTCAGGATGTGGATATTGCGAAATAAATGATAAGGCAATATCAGAATAAACCATATTTCCAACAAATATTTTTTCATATTCAGGAAAACATAAATATAAAAGATTTTTGTACCTATTTTTCAAATCAATAGTTGATTCACTTAAAGCAAAATATTGTCTCGAAAGAGCATTCATATTAAGGTATAATTCTGAAGGCTTAACGACTTTTCTGAAAGTATGTGTAAAAAACAATTCAGCTAAGGAAAGACAGTCTAATTTATCAGTTTTAGTTTTTCTTAAAGAATTTTTATGATTTTTTGAATATAATGGATTAATCACATAAACTTTAAAATGATTTTCCAAGAAAAACCTTTCTACAGGTCTATGATAAATTCCTGTAGATTCCATTATTACAGAAACATCTTTAATATTTAATTTTTTAATTCTAACAAGTAAAGATGAAAAATCTTGTTTAGAATGATTAAATTCATATGGGTCGATTAGAACTTCACCACAAGAACTAATTAAAGTTCCCATACTTTTTTCTTTGGCTACGTCGATAGCCAGTACATAATGCATAAGCATTCTCCTTTCCATGCGATTGGGCTCTAAAACTTAATACTCCTCATCACGCTTGTTATATAAGAATAAATCCTCACATTCTTAAACTAGGAAAATAAAAAGAAAAGAGCTAGGCCGTCATTCGATTTGGATACAAGACCCCTGTTACGCATTGCCTGAACTCAATCGCGATTTTTTACTTATTTCTTATAAGAAATAAGTAAAAAATATTATACAGTAAATTGTAAAAGTTTCAATATATTTCCACTTCCTTCATTTACTACTCGGTATTATACGTGTTATGTTTATTTTGATAAAGAAGAGGAAATTAATAAAGCACAAAAAACATTACTTCAGTTAGGTTTAACTATTTCTAACGAAACTCCAGATTTTTCTAAAACCAGCTGTAGTAGTGGTTGTGAGGAAAATACTGTTGGAATATTTGAAGCAGAAGATGATTTAGGAACTAGTTATTATTTTAGAGGGGATGTTACAAACAATTATGTTAAATTTGCTAATTATTTTTGGAGAATTATTCGTATTAATGGTGATGGAACGATTAGAATGATTTATGATGGAACTTCTGCACATCGTAATGGTGAAGATAGTATTGATAGACATGCCTCTGTTTATTCAACATATAATGATTATGAAATCGATAATGCTTATGTAGGTTATATGTATGGTAATATCGATACATATGTTGATGGTGGAAGAAGCGCAAATGTATCTAATATATTTATGTCATCTTCTTTAAATTATTATTATGGAACAAGTTACACTTTTGATTCTACAGTAGGTGGTTATAAATTGACTGGAACTTTAGAAAGAGGTATTTGGAATACTGAAAGAGTAGGGAAATATACATGTACTAATTTACGCTCTGATGGCGTTTGCACTACATTATATTATATAGCATCTTATGTTGATAGTACGCATGCATCGGTTTATACTTATGATAGAGTATCTAGAAATACTAGTGATTATGAGAGCACGCATGAAAATTTACATGATTCTAATATTAAAAAAGCCACTGATAATTGGTATCAATCTAATATAGCTTCAAATGCTAACTATAGTGATTTGGTGGCAGATGCAATCTATTGTAATGATAGAAGTATTAATACTGGTTTGGGCTATGGTAGTAATAATACAACTTATGGCGCTTATGGTAGATTGATTAACGATAATGCTTCACCATCTTTAAAATGCCAAAATGTTAATGATCGTTTTGCTGTTCAAGATAATATAAATAATGTGTCAACAAATGGCGATTTAAATTATCCTGTAGGATTAATTACTGCAGACGAAATGATTTATGCTGTAGCACGTTGGTCTGCAAATAATTCTAATTATTATTTATATGGTAATTATCGAATACGACCTGTTATATCATTAAAAGCATCCTTAGAAGTTGAAGGTGATGGTAGTGCAAGTAATCCATTTGTTTTTTTGGGTTGATTTTTTGAATAAGTAATTTCTAATTAATTTTAAATATTATTCATTATTTTTAGAATTCATGCTTTTAAAAATGCATAATAAAAACTAGACAAATGAAAAAAAATGTATTAAAATAATGGCAATTCAAGGGGGAACTATGAATATTGAAATATTAAAGTGTGCTCAAAAGCAAATTGAAAAGATGGCTCAAGGAATAAATCCATTATCAGGAGAAGTAATTAAAAGCGATGATTTATTAAATAATGTACGTATATCTAGATGTTTGTTTTATGTCAATGATATTTTAAAACAAGTAATTGATAATGGTGGAATAAAACAAAATAAAAATAAAACTATATCATTTAGTTTAACAAAAGATGAACTTAATAAGTATGAATTTAATGAAGAGTTACCTTTATCTAAAATTGTAAAAAAAATTAATGAGTTGAAAACAAATATGGATATGAAAGATTTAAAACTTAAAGATGTTTATAGTTGGCTTATTTGTATTGGGGTTTTGGAAATTGTTAATATTAATGGTCGTAATTATAAAAGACCAACTGATGTTGGAAAAAATATGGGTATCAGTGTTAGAAGAATATATAATAATTATGAATCTTATGATTTAGTAATATATGATATTTCTATGCAAAAGTATATTATTGATAATTTTTATAGTATGTTAGATTATATAAATAATATATAACACAATTAGATTTTATCACCGTACAAATGTCCGCAAGTCAATTGCTTATTGCATAAATTAAAGACTTATGTTATAATCAAATGGACCCAAAAGGTATATAATCCGCTGTATTAAATATAAGATTATAGGTAGAAATAATAAGGAGGTAAGAGTATGGCTAATCTTGTAGATAAGATTAATGAAAAGCACATTCGTAAAGATGTTCCTGAATTTAGAGTAGGGGATACTGTTAAAGTTGATGTTTGGGTAAAAGAAGGTAAAAAAGAAAGAATTCAATCATTTGAAGGTTTAGTAATTGCTAAACATGGTGGTGGAGTATCTGAAACATTTACAGTTCGTAAAAAGAGCGGTACTGTTGGAGTATCTCGTATATTCCCAGTTAATGCCCCAACAATTGATAAGATAACAGTTGTTAAAAAAGGTAAAGTTAGAAGAGCAAAACTTAACTTTATCAAAGGAATGCGTAAAGAATACAAAGTTAAGGAAAGAAATTAAAATCTTTCCTTATTTTTTCTTTAAAAAATAATT
>DVHV01000131.1 GCA_018711775.1 Candidatus Onthocola stercoravium
ATTTAAATTATATGATTTTGGAACAGCTGTTTGTAAAAACAACTCATTAATTAAATCAACAAAGGACAATAAAGCTTTTTGTTATAACACTAATCAAATTAGTGGAATATATACTTTATTTGATAATGGATTTTCTAGCATTTGCGATTGCTCTCCCAATGTAAATCTACAATACCCTAAAGTTGTCATTCCATATACTTGTACAAATTTTGAAAAAGGAAAGCATTATATTGTGAATTGTTGCTATAATGGTATAGCAGAAATTGAAAATACAACAAAAATACAAGTGAAAACTGATGGAATATTCTATGAAAATGTATTTTATCCTTTTAAAGAAACTTACTTTCCAAATAACTCTTTGTATTCCAAAGCAATACAAATTGCGAGGAAACTAAAAACTATTATTTCTTACTTTAAATAAACTATAAAAGCATTTTCATTTTACTCATTTTAACATTAGTACCTAAATCAAATTAAAAATATGGGAACAACAGATAGAAGTATAGCCCAAAATACTATCCTCCTCTACATAAGATTAATTGTTGTTATATTTGTCGCTTTCTTTACCCAAAGACTTGTTCTTAAAGCCTTAGGCGTTGAAGATTATGGTATATATAACGTTGTGGGCGGATTAATAGTTGTTATCGGCATCATCAATACTGGTATGATACAAGCATCACAACGTTTTTTTGCTTTTGAAATTGGTCGTGGAAAACAATCTGAACTTAAAAACATTTTTGGAGCAGCACTTACAATACATGCTCTTATTTCTATATTTGTATTACTATTTGCTGAAATTTTAGGAGTATGGTTTCTCAATTCTATTATGACAATCCCTCCAGATAGATTATTAGCAGCAAATTTTGTATTTCAAGCAACTATCTGCTCATTACTAATTACGGTATGGACTGTACCATTTGACGCTTTAATCATAGCAAAAGAAGATTTCAACATATATGCATATATAAGTATAGTCGAATATTTTCTCAAATTAGGTATTGCATATTTTATTTCAACATTCGAACTTTACGACAAGTTAATTATATATAGTTGGTTGCTTGTACTTGTTACAATACTATGTAAACTATGGAGCATCATTTACGGAAAAAGAAAGTATAAAGAATGCCTACTTAAATTTAACAAAGACAGAAACTACATAAAGAAAATGCTATCATTTGCAAGTTTTAGTTTCATTGGAAATATAGGTTTTGTCCTTCGAAACCAAGGAGTGAACTTAGTTCTAAATATATTTTTTGGTCCAGCAATAAACGCTGCTAGGGGGGTTGCATATCAGGTTTCCACTCAAGTTTCTTCTTTTGCAGGAAATTTCCAAATGGCAGCGACTCCTCAAATAACAAAAAACTATGCCAATGGTAATATTAGCAGGATGCAATCTCTTATATATAAATCCTCCAAATATTCTTTTTGTCTACTTTTTATTCTAGCTTTACCTGTAGCAGTTAATCCTCATCCACTTCTTGAGTTATGGTTAATACATCCACCAATATACTCAGATATTTTTTTGCAGTTATCTATTGTTGTTTCTTTAATAGACTGTATGGCAATTCCTTTAGGAAAAGGAATAGATGCAACAGGAAAAATTCGCATATTCCAAACAGGCATATGTCTTATTATGTGTTTAGATATTCCCTTGGCAATATTACTATTCTATTTAGGATTGCCATGTTATGATATTATGTTTGTATCAATTGGTACTTCTCTTATTGGAATTATTTTCAGACTAATATTACTCAGCAAATACATTCCTCAAGTTTCAATAATATCATATACAAAAAATGTTGTAATACCATGCATTTTAATAGTAGCAATCAATGTTATTTTGGCATATTATATAAAAAACTATTTTTCAAATACATTTTTTGCGTATGCACTATACTGCTTTATAGTTTGTTTGTTTTCCGCATTTTTTATTTTCATATTCTGTCTTGATAAGACAGAGAAATCCAAAATTATTAAAATAATACAAAACATCATATGCCGTATATTTTAGCGTATCTTTTAATTTTATTGGATATTTCTATCCTACCGTCTATTTTAGAACCATTTGTAGTTTGGAGCCTTGGGTATCTTATAATAATTAGCAACTTGTATAAAAAAGACCCTTTAGATCCTAGAATTTGGCTTTTTTTGGGAGTAGGAATTCTATTGATAAATGGTTTTTCTGGAATCCTTTATGTTCCGTCGAATATAAATGAACAAAGAATCATCATATATGTTATGCTTACTATTTTTTCCTTTCACTTAGGATTCGGAAAGTTAGAGAATGCTAATTATGCCATATTATTAAGACGAAGACTACGCAATGTGTTTAACTCTTATTCATCTTACAGTAACAAGATCCATGTACTTTTAGGATTATTAGGAATTATTGGTTCATTAATGATCTGCTTTGAAATGTTTGTTTTATTAGGAGTTTCTATGGATGATGGTGGAGAACGACGCAGGCAGTTTCAAGAATTATTTCCTCTTATGGTATTAACCCCCATAGGTACTATTTTATTAGGTGGAAGTTTCCCTAGCATATTTTCTGTTTTTTGTGGGGGCTCAAAAATAAATATTTTATTAGGACTAGTTAATATTTTAGCATTAGCCTTATCATCTATGGCTATCGCCGGCAAACAAGGCATATTATTTGTTACACTTATACTGGCATACATATATTTTTTCCACAAATGTTATCGTATAAAAATTAAGATACCCGTTTATGTCAAATATTGCATTTTTGCATTTATATACTTATTTGTTTTGTACATATCATTTTTGACTATCGGACGTCAAAATGTAACACATGAAGGACAATTATTAGAGAATGGAACTTTCTCAAAAGAATTCGCATATATGGCACAAAAGAATTTACCCTCCAGTATTCAAAATAATTTTGCTGAATTTTTTGGATACTACGGTAACCAATTTCCATATGTAGCAGAAAGATGGAGTATTGAGAATTTCGAAGAAAAATATGGATATTTCCGCCTACCTAGAGTTCTAGGAGCATTTACTTTTGTAGAACGACAAGTAATAAAAATATTTCCTTTTTATAATGTCATTTATCCAGATGACCGTGTAGCCACAATAAAAAACCAATCCAAAGGGTACTTTGGAAACGCCAATTGGGGAACTATTGCATTTCTCAATATTAAATATTTTGGAATTTTAGGTGGATTAATAGCATTCTTTTTTGTAGGAAAAATATCTAGAAAATTTTACAATCACTTTTTTAGAAGTCCTAATTATATCACATTTCAGTTAAACTACATCAATTGTGCTGGAATGTTTTATTTTACAATGTTCTATTTTACCCAAGAAACAGGTCCATTCTTTTACCTTGTAATACTTCTTATTTTTGAATTGTACTTTCAAAAGCAAAATATTTCATTTTATAAAAAGAATCCTCATGGAAAATATAGCTATCGTCACAGTCGCATATAATAGAGTAAAATCATTAAGTCGATTATTGAATTCATTATTATGCGCAGATATTGATAATGCACCTCTCATTATCAGTATTGATAAAAGCAATACTAATGAAGTTGAACGATATGCCAATGATTTTATTTGGCCATATGGTGAAAAAAAAGTTATTACTCACAAAGAAAATTTGGGACTACGTAAACATATACTTTCTATTGGACAATTATTAGATTATTATGATGCCGTTATCGTCTTAGAGGACGATATAATTGTTGCACCTGGTTTTTATAAATTTGCAGTTGCTGCTACCAAATTTTATTGTAATGATAATAATATTGCTGGAATATCTCTATATAACTATCCATTTAACTATCAAACTTTTGAACCTTTTGATGCTTTAAAATCAGAATATGATGTATATTTTATGCAAATAGCTATGTCATGGGGACAAGTTTGGATGAGAGATTCCTGGAGAAGATTTTATAATTGGTACGAACAAACTAAGCATAATAAACTAGCCTGTATAAATAATATATATTGCTTTAAAGAGTGGGGGGAAAAATCTTGGCTCAAATATCATATAGCCTATTGCATAGACCAAAATAAATACTTCGTATATCCATATTCTTCATATAGCACTAATTGTGCAGATAAAGGTACACATGTTACTACAAATTTATTTGTATTCCAATCTCCACTAAAATGGAGTAAGCAAGAAAATACATATCGTTTCCCTACTTTCCCTAACGGGGTTAACTACGATTCATATAATGAAAACAGATGCCTATATGAAACTCTTCAAATATCAGAAGCCGATCTTATATTAGATCTTTCTGATAATTTGAAAAAATTCGAGAATAAACGCTACATATTAACTACAAAAAAAATGAATTATCAAATAGTTAAAAAATTTGCATTAGAACTTAGACCAATTGAGCTAAATGTAATTATGAATAATGAAGGTGAAGGAATCTATTTATATGATTCAAGTAATCCCATCAAAAATAATGAACACATATCAAAAATAGATTTACTTTCATATAAGTATAAGATTCATAGTTTACTTGCTATTTTAAACAAAATAGGAATTTACAGTCTGTTTTGTTTATTTATTCGAAGAATAATAAAACGAAAGTAAAAAATTAAACATGAACAATATTCGAATTGATTGGATAGATCTTACTAAAGGCATTGCCATTTTTTTAATGGTATGTGGGCATACAAGTATTCCACTATCTATAAGCAATTGGATATGGTCTTTCCATATGCCTCTATTTTTTATCATATCAGGAATCTTATTTAATGCAACAAAATATCCCAACTTTAACTTGTTTATAAAGAAAAGAGGGAAAACTCTAATAATACCTTATATTATATTCTCACTTATCACTTTATTAACAATTCACGATCAAACATTAAAAGAATGGTTATATAAAGGTTGGATAGTAAGCAGTCAAAAATTGGCTCATAATTGAAATCTCTATCT
>DVHV01000015.1 GCA_018711775.1 Candidatus Onthocola stercoravium
GTGCCTGCTTTAAATCTGAGTAATCTATTACTACTCAAAAATTGGGGGTTTTGGATAAAAGGAGGCAAAGATATGAACGAAGAAGAAAATGCAAGTACTCTTTTAGTAATAATAATCTTATTGATTGTAGTGATACTGCAATTGATATAGAAAAATAGACACTAGCCTTGTAGTCCCAGCAAACTGGGCAGGTATAGTGTCTGTAAACAAATAGTTGCAGGCATTATCCACTAGGGGTAACGCTTACATATTAAGTATAACAAATTAAATTTTATTTTTCAATAAATTTAGTTCGACATTACACACAAGTGTATCTGCCATCAATTGGAAGACACCTATAATATAAAATCTATACTAACGATTCTAAAGTCGTTATTATTTGTTCTTTAGTAGCTGCAGTTGGAAATAACACATAAACAATATTGTCATAGACAAAAAATGGTACATAAGATTCAAAATATTCATTACCTTCCCTAACCATATATATAGTTGTTTGCAGCTTCTTAGAATAATAAGTTTCAACAACACCACTAGATTCTTCATCACCCGAACTAATATATTCAATTCCAGCAGCCCTTAAAAATGATTTTTCAATTTCCGATGAAGCATTTTGAGTCATAAAACTAATATTAACAATTACATCGTGCATTTCTCCAAGATCTACATCTCTTAATTCAAAAATAACATTTTCAATTTTATTTTCATTATTAATATTTGCATAACAATAATCTAAATAATCATCAGAAGAAATTAAAAACGACACACCTAAATCTTCTTCTATTTCTTTTAAATTAATAGGATTATTACAATCAATCATAGCATTATCTTTAATCATTACTTTACCAGTGACTGATAAAACTTCACTTTGCTTATTTCCTTCTTGAGTTTTTGTAAAATAGTAATTTTCAATTATTGCCTTTGCTACTGCTCCACCAACACTTACAAAAACAAGTATAGCCACTATAAAAGACAGCTTTCTAAAAAATACATTCTTTTTTCTAAAAAATTTTACTGAACTTTTATTAACAGTTGCATCTAAAATTTTCTTATCCAAATCTTCTGATGCTTTTACTTTATTTAAAGTATTAGCAATGTTTTCCTTGAAATCCATACTCTTCCTCCTCTTTTAAAAGTTTTTCTAATTGTTCTTTTCCCCTTTTTAATTGTTGTTTTACCGTAGACTCTTTTTTACTTAAAATAGTTGCTATTTCTTGTATTTTATATCCTTCATAAAAATATAAAACTAACACTATTCTGTATTTATCGGGTAATCTAAATAAATAATCATTTAAATCTTCATTTATTTGATGATTATTTGATAATTTATTACCATTAAATTCAAAAAATAAACGTGTTTTCTTTTTCCAAGATGAAACATATAAATTTTTACATTTATTAACTGTTACTTTAATACACCATTTTTTTACATTTTCATCGGTTTCATTAATAAATTTGTTCATATTTTCATACAATTTTATAAAGACTTCTTGTGTTATGTCTTCTGAATCTGGAAGATTCTTTGTGTAAGCATATGCTAATCTTATAACATCGTTTTTTATTAAATTATAAATCCGTTGAAACTCTATATCCATTTCTTCCCTCCTAAAAACCGGTTTCACTTATATAACAAATCAAAGCACCAAAAAGTTACATAAAGATAAAAAAGATGGTTATATTTCCATCTTTCAAGTAATTTTAATCTACTAAAGAATAATATTCATCTTTTAACCATTGAGATAAATTTGCAACTTTTTCCATTTCAACTAATTTATGAATGAATAATTCTTGATAAGTATGTATTTCTACGTCGTAATAATCAGCACCAAAATCATAAAATCCTTCATCAAATTCTAAAAACTCATCAATTATGTTTAAAATTACTTCACTTCTTTCTTCGACTTCACTTATCGCTAAATTAGATATATCTAATCTATTGTTATAAAGTTCTTTTTGATCCATTAAATGAAAATTTAAATCCTTCAAATCATCTTTCATTTATTTGAGTTACATTTCTATATTCATCTATATAATTATAGTATGCTTCATCATATTCAATTAAATCGTAATAGTAACTCTGAACAAAACAAAGTAAATGATTTAATGTATCTACATAATATTCATCATCAATGTTTATTTCATTTATAGTATTACAAACAATATCAGTATTGGGTGTTGAAATCTCTTGATAATTATTTTCTATTTTTTCTAAATTCATATCATATATTAGCCATAATTCCTGAGTATCAGCAATATTATAAGTTGTTGGTGCATCATCTTTTAAAAGCCACCATAATAGAACTATAACAATTAATATAAATAATACTCCTGCAATAAGCCACAACCAAGTTTTATTTTTGTTTTCTTTTGAATTATTTTTCATCATATCACCAACTCCTTAAAATTATTAAAATTCTTGTTCTTTTTTAATTTGTTCCACCATTGGCTTAAAATCTTGCATTTTTTCATCTAATCTTATTTGGCATTTTTTAAATACTGTTATTAAATCCGTTGTATCATCAGTTGTTTGAGCTTTATATAAAGCTTGTTTATACTCATCCTTGTATTCATCATCTATAGCAATTAAATCAATACTTTTTTCAAGACATTGCTTCAAAATAATAAACCTACCAATTCTACCATTGCCATCTTGAAATGGATGAATACGTTCAAATTTATAATGAAAATTTGCAACATCTTCAATCGTTGCATCCAGAGTTTCTTGCCAGTCCATTAATAAATTATACATTAAATTATCAACTTCTAAAGGGCTTGCTAATTTTAAATCAACACCTTTTAGTCTATTTTCATATTTCTTCCACATTCCTGTATTATGGATTTCTTCATCTACTGTACCTCGTTTTAAAAGTTTATGCCACTTAAATAACATGTACTTATCTAACGGCTCTATAGAGTCCTTAATAACTTGATCAAATACTTCCAAAGAATTATTAGTTTCTAGTATGTCATCTATCGCATGATTCCCTTCAACTATATTATCTGTTATTAATTTTTCTAAGTTTTCTTTACTAAAAGTACTTCCTTCTAAATGATTAGAATGATACAGAAATTCTACCTTAATTCTGTCATACAAAGAATTAGATATTTTAGAGATATATTGCATTTCTTTACAATTTAGTTTCATTATATTTTCCTCCTTTATTTACTATAATTGTACCAAAATTGCAGTGAAAAAAAAAGCACTATTTAGTGCTCATTAATATTACACGCAGGTATATCCGCCATCTACCGGCAAGATAATTCCTGTACAATAACTTGATTCAACCGCACCTAGAAATATTGCAGCAGAATTAAGTTCTCCCTCATGACCATATCTTCCAACTGGTACAGTAGCTTTCATATAAGCTGTAAATGAATCAGTTATAAGTGTTTCATGAGTAAGTTCTGTATCAAAATATCCTGGACATATTGCATTGCAAGTAATGCCATATTTAGCAAGTTCAGCAGCAACAGCTCTAGTAAAGTTTACAACTCCCCCTTTACTTGTATGATATGCAACAGTATCCATTGCCATATTACCAACCATTCCATACATTGAAGCAATATTGATAATTCTACCATAATTATTTTTCTTCATGATGTTAGCAAATGCTCTTGTTACATAAAATACACTGTTCATATCAGTATCAATTGTAAATTGCCATTCTTCATCAGTCATATTAAGTACCCCATTATTCTTAGCACTTCCTGCACAATTTACTAGCACATCAACTTTACCAAATTTTTCTTCTACTACTTTAGCTGCATTATTTACTTCTGCAACATTTGTAACATCGCATTTAACTGGTAGAGCACTTACTCCCATACCTTCTAATTCTTTAGCAAATTCTTCTAGTCTTTCAATTCTTCTTGCCATTAAAACGAGTGTAGCTCCTTGATGAGCAAACCCTCTAGCCATTTGCATCCCTAGACCAGATGATGCTCCAGTCATAACAACTACTCTTCCTTTATAATCAAACATAAAATTCCTCCTTAAATTTTTAAAGAGCAAGAACACATCTTGCTCTTTAATTATTTTGTAACATTTTTCAAAATAACAGTCTTGGTTCTAGACATTTCTTTTAAAGTTGTCATAATTCCTTCATTACCGATTCCAGAATATTTCCAACCACCGAAAGGTTGTTCAAATGATCTGAAGAAACTTGCACCATTAATTACAAATCCTCCACATTCCATGGCCTCACTTACCTTAATGGCTTTATTGAAATCTCTAGTAATGATTGAACCAGATAAACCATAGATTGATTGGTTAGCAATTTCTACTGCTTCTTCGATTGTATCAAAACCGATTACTGGAATAACTGGACCAAAGATTTCCATATCTTTAGCAACATCCATATCGCGAGTTACATTATCTAAAATTGCTGGTTCGTAGAAAGCCCCTTTTCTTCTACCACCGCAGACAAGCTTAGCGCCTTGTTCAATCGTCTTATTTACTTGTTTTTCTACTTCGATAGCAGCTTCTTCACTTATTAAGCATCCGATATCTGTGTCCGCATCAGATGGCATACCTACTTTTAAAGTCTTAATTTTTGCCACCATTTTATTGATAAATTCATCCTTAACAGAATTTTCTACTAAGAATCTCTTACTAGCACAACATACTTGACCAGTATTATAAAGTCTTCCCCAAACAGTTTCTTCAACTGCTAAATCGATATCACCATCAGCACATAGAATAAAGGCATCGTTTCCTCCAAGTTCTAAAGAACTATGAGCACAATGTTCTGCACAATTCTTGGCAGCATCGATACCTGCAGCAGTAGAACCAGTAAGACTTACCATATCTACTAACTTACTACTTGTAAGAGTTGTTCCAACAACAGAACCAGATCCATGTACTACAGAAATTATTCCTGCAGGTACTCCGGCTTCCACAAGTAATTCCACATATCTAGTTAAAGTAAGTGGATTAGCACTTGCTGGTTTAAGTATAACAGCATTTCCCATTAATAATGCTGGTGGTACTTTATTGATAAAAATATCACTTGGGAAATTAAATGGAATAATCGCAACTACTACTCCAAGAGGTTGTTGAATTGTATATTGAATTGTATTTTCTTGCCCCTTTTCTGTTCCTCTATAGATAATATTCCCGTATTCATGCTTAACTTTTTCGACATAAGCTGGAACTCCAATCCCTATATTAGCAATTTCATTATATGCTTCTTTAATTGGTTTTCCAGTTTCATCAGATAAAAGTTTAGCAAGTTCATCTTTGTTCTTTTCCACTAATGCGGCGAACTTTGTTAGTATTTCACATCTAGCAACTACTGATAAAGCTTCCCATTCTGATTTGTGTTCATGAGCATACTTAATTGCTTCTTCAACATCTTCTTTAGTAAGACTAGGAACAGTATCTACAAGCTCATTTGTTGCTGGATTCATAACGTTTATTACTTTACCATCGCTTGAATCTCTCCAACTACTTCCTATTAAACTTTTCATTTTCTCTCCTTTTTATTCTTTATTTTTTTATTCACCAAATCCAGTATATGAAAGTGATAATCCTCCAACTGTATTAGAAGAGTGATCACCTTGTCCATATTCACCAAATGTAAATACCATCAAGAATTCTTTATTAGGTATAGCTTTCTTAACTTCTGGATAAATTTTATCTTCAATATTAGCAAGTGCTAAACCTAAACGACGTCCTCCACAATGAACTAAGAAATAAGAATTTACATCTTCACCCATTAATTCATTTAGTTTTGCTATTGTTTCTTCATTGGCTTTTAAAATTCCTTCTGGTGTATTTGTAAGTTGAATTACAGCAGTATTAACGGCAAGGTCTGCTCCAATATTCATTGAATAGTCCGGATTTCCTGCCATTGGATGACGAACAGCTGTAACTTTTCCAATCGGATCTTTTACTCCAAGTGGTGCACAAATTGTTGCAGTAAGTAGGTTTCCACCCATTAAATCTTCCACATTTTGATTTGTCCATTCCGCATATTTTTTTAGTGCTGGTTCATGGTCGATTTCAACTAATGTTCTACTTCCTTCAACTTTTGTAATGATACCAACATTATCTGTTTCATGATATGCTCCAGTATAAATGTTAGCCATATGCCCATCAGTATAGAATATTGCTATAACACAGCCATCTGCAAATGCTTCACCATCATTAAGTAAGCTCCATTTACCTTCAACTGTATTATCAGCAGCAGAACCACCAAATACTGGAATATTTCCAATAACATCTTGAATACCTTTTAGATATTCTTCTTCATTTGCAGGACTTGCACTCATAAAGAAGAAATCTGGTTCTTTATCTTCGCCTTCGCGTTTTTCTATTGCTTCTTTAGCAATACGTGCCCCTATTTCTCTAGGTGATTCATTAGTTTTAGCACTTCCAGCAGTAACAACTTCCACATCACCACCGAATAACATCATTCCTGAATATCCAGTTTCTTTATTTAAATATCCATCTTGAGTACAAAGCGCTGCTGATGAAGTACAACCGATGATTGGTACATCACCAAGTACGCTTTTAGCACCTTTCATTAATTCAGTTTGGTCTTGAACACAACTTGTAAAGAACAATCCAACTTGTGGGTTTTCCACAACGTTTGCCATAGTTGCTGTTTCAACACCAGACTTAAATGCATCAACATTTTCACTATAACCAACTTTGGTTTTTAACATTAATTTTCTCCCTCCTTAAAACCCATATTAGGTCGCTAGCATTCTAGCCTAAATTAATTATAGTTCATAATTTTTCTTGCAGTCAACCTATTTACAAACAGTTGTTAATCCTTTTTTAAAAAGATACCTTATCATTAATAAAAA
>DVHV01000132.1 GCA_018711775.1 Candidatus Onthocola stercoravium
AAAAATATGACCTAATTGATATCCAAAAGTAAGAACAGGAAGAGAAGACTTATAACTTTCTGTATGAGAAATCAATTCTAAAGAAGCATCATACATCGTCTTATAATAGGAACTAACTGGTATATTAATCATCAGTACCATAAATACTCGAAGTAGTAAAGAAAAGAAAAAAAGAAAAAGAAGAAACTTATGATTACAAATAAACTTCTTTAATTTTTGCATAGTATGATTATAGGTAAGGCTTTGGCTCTGTTTCCTCCACCTTTTCCCCAATCCTACACCGTACGGGATTATTTCTAATCATACGGCGTGCCATCAAAGTTAGTCTTTTACTTTACTCTGTTTATATTATAGAGTCCAAAAACTAAATTGTTAGCAGATTGTTCTCCTTTCTTATTTTATTTATTTCATCTAGTTGTTTTGAAGTCAACCCCTTTTTGAGCCTTATTATCTCTATCAAGTCATCAACTTCTTTCTTTTCTATTAATTCTTTTACTTTATTTTCTACTAAAATTATATTATCATATTTATTGTTAAAAGCGATGTTTTTCCTTTTAGCTATTTTTAGATTTGATATATTTAGTATCATTTTATTGGTAAAAGCATATTTACCTAATTGTCCACAGAATTTTGATATTACATTATCATTATATTCTACTGTTTCATCTAGGTAAGGATTTTTGAGTATTACCTCTATCATATAAAGGTTTTTAATCTTTAGTTCTTTATAGAACTCATTTCTTGATTTATTATTATAGTAATCAATTTTATTTCCTTTATATCTTGGTTCTTGATATTTTACTTTTTCTATCAAGGCTAGAGGTTTTCCTCTTATATATGGTATTTCTTTACCATATGTTTTTACTATAAAGTTATCTTCTTTGATATCTTCCTCGAAAGTAAGAACTCCTAAGAAATTCCTATTTATATATGTATTTATTATAAACCCTAGTTTATGTAGGTTTCTAGATATATTAACAGCTTTGCAGTAATAGCCATGTATTCCTATCACCATACTATTATATTTATCTATCTCTTCCTTACACTTCTTCTTATTCCATTTATTTCTCTTTATCTCTCGCACTTGCTTTTTTAGTTTATCAGTTGTATTTTTTATGGCTTTTTCTGTCATATTACTAACTACTTTTAACGTACTCTTATGTTTCTTTAGTTTAAATCTAAAACCTAGGAAGTAAGAGTTTGTTTTCTTTAAGTTTACTATTTTGGTTTTCTCTTCACTTACTTCAAGTTTTAGCCTTTTCTTTAACCATATTGTTGTCTTACCTAACATATCACTTGCAATCTGATATGTGGGACACAATATTTTAAAGTCGTCGGCATATCTCACAAATCGAATCCCTTTATTCTTTTTACTATCTAACCACCAATCTAGTTCATTTAATACTACATTTGCAAGTAGTGGTGATAGTATTCCTCCTTGTGGAGTCCCCTTATTAGGTATTCCTACATCTTTAACTTCTGCTTTTAGCATCTTTGAAATAATTGACAGTAGATTTTTATCACGTATTCCTAGTTGCCATAACTGCTTTAAGAGTTTCCCATGGTCTATATTATCAAAGAAACCTTTGATATCTATATCTACCATATAGTAAAGTTTTTCTTTTACAATGTAATTAGTCATTTGACTTATTGCCCTAGAACAACTTCTCCCTTCTATAAAGCCATTACTATTATTATGGAATTTGGAGATTAGTATCGGGCTTAGTACTTGATATGTCGCTTGTTCAACAATTTTATCGATTGGCTCTTTTATTCCTAGATATCTAATCTTTCCATTAGACTTTGGAATACCAACTCTTTTAATCATTGACGGCGTGTAATTCTCTAGTTGCTTTTTTGTATTTTTCAAGTACTTATAAAATTTCATGTTACTTATAAAATCCATATTTTTACCACTTAGTCCTCTAGCTTTACTTCCATCATTGTTTTTGATGTTTCTATAGGCTAGCCTAATGTTGTTTTTTTCATTTATGTATTTCATTAAATCATGAAACACATAGTTGTTTTTACTCCTTTTATTAAGTACATCAAACTCTTCTTGCATACAATAATATTCGTTATTTCTTAGTTGCACAATTTTAGTTTTCTCTTCTCCCATAGTCAGTCAGTACAGTTTCCCGCCTTATACTTCTTTTAGTCTATAATAGAACCTATGATTTTTATAAACTTTTCTAGTAGAAGATTAACTCTGACTAGTGCCTTTCCCTCCACATCTTGTTATCAATGTTTCATAAGTACTTTGACACCGCTTTCACAAGGATTAAGTTAAGTTATAGTCATTACTTTTCCTTAACAATACCGTCATCGCCTAATAGGGCTCTTGTATTCCTTGCTTATCAAGTTCCGATAAAACTATCTGTTCATATATACTTTTAGGACTTCTCTATGAGCCTGTAGACTTGATAGTACCTGTAATACTATATGGTATTTCATAGGTGATTTTCTTACTTTACCACATCTACAACACACTTGGTGTCTATGTCATTTCTAACATGTGTATTCTAGACCCGTACACTCGAGAATTGGTCGATTAATACTATCACTAGTTCTTAATATTCTATCCATGAGTATTTTATAGACCACCGACCTATCATATACAGATTATACCTCTATAACCGTTTCCTTGATTCTCATTAGGGTATACTTCAGTCGACTTTAGCAAGCTCTCATACACATCAATATCTATTACTATTATTGTGCATGTCGCAGTTCTTATGGAAAGCATTTTGTGGCGTTACCCATTCATTCTACTTTTCGTTTTATCAGTTACAAGTTATATAACTTGTCTATCGATTTTCTCGATAGAACTTGCCGCACATCACCATAAATAGTATACCATAATTTAACCATTATGAAAATTGAAAAAAGAATTAAACAAAAAAAAGAGAACAACGAATCGTTCTCTAGTCTACAATCAATATTAGTTTACAGCATCTTTTAATGCAGAACCAGCTTTGAATGTAACAGCTTTTCTAGCAGCGATCGTAACTGGCTCACCAGTTCTAGGGTTACGACCTTCACGAGCTGCTCTTTCAGATACATCAAATGTTCCAAAACCAACTAGTGGAACTTTGTCTCCATTTGCTAAAGCATTTGTAATTGCTTTAAAAGTAGCATCAATTGCCTTTGTAGCATCAGCTTTAGTTAATCCAGTCTCTTCAGCAACAGCTTCTACTAATTCAACTTTTTTCATTAATA
>DVHV01000133.1 GCA_018711775.1 Candidatus Onthocola stercoravium
AGCTATTAAACCTTCGGCTATTATTCTTCTCTTTCTTATTATTTCTGGATTTTATGGCTGCTATAGAACTGCCAGTCAGTTTGATTTAAGAAATCCCAGCACTTAAAATAACTATTTTTTTACACTTATTGGATAGTTCTCTGATACATATTTTATTGTATTATCCTGCATTTGCTCATAACTTACATCTCTAAAAAATCTCAAAGAAAAGTCACTTAATCCACGGGTGTTTATATTTCCAAAAGAATAATAAGCTCCAGATTGAGCAATACAATTAGTATCAAGAAAATGAAATAATACCCAGTAAGCGAATTTAATTCCTACACCATTCTTAATAAATATTGGTATGGTTACCGGAATATTAGATTTTCCACCTTTTAATAGTACAAGTTCAGCACACATTCCTATTTCGGAATTCTCTAAGGCTTCCAATTTACTTTTAAATGTTTTATTAACTCCAGAAGTAATTGGCTTTACCTTAATAATATAATTTGACTCATATTCTAATGCTTTTGGGCCATATATTTTGGGCAAAGTTCCAATACGTTTATCTACTTTTTGACGAAATTCATTAATTAGTAATAAACTAAAATGATACTTCATAGATAATTTTTTTAATTTTTGGACAAGTAACATTAAAGGCCTCGTAGTTGCACTTGTATTATGGTTATCTACTGACAAATGCTTTCCTTCAATATTTAGATAACAATTATTAATAAGTGAAGGAAGAGAATCAATAACTATCAGATCAACTTGTCCTGTTTGAATAAACTGATCCAATAACTTTTCAATTTCAGTAAACACATAACCCTTAATATAAAAGAACTTAGTGTTTAAATATTTAGTAAGCCCTATTTTATCAAGTCTATTTTTATCTATATCTCCTTTTGCATCAACATAAACAACGACTTTATCATGATTACATAAATTATATGTAATTTGCAAAGCAATTGCCGTTTTTCCTGTTTGGGTTTCTCCAACTAATTGAGTAATAGCCTCATGCAGTCCACCATTAAGTAAAGTATCTATCTCTACTATGTTTGTACTTACAATTTTGCTTTCTTCTAAATAATCTGGTAACTGAATTTCAGATATATCGGTTATTGTTTTTGCTTTTCTTGCCATAGCTAACTCCTTTCAACTATTTCCATTATCATAATATACCTTCAAGATAATCTTCTAAATTAGCATTATCATCAAATTCTTGTGTACTATAAGTGGTATTACATATATCAGATTCAAAATAATCTGCTTGTGTTGGAATAGATGTATCTCCAACTTGATAAAATGCTCCATCTGCAAAAATATTTATAACATCTAACGGTAATTGACTACCTCTTAATTTTAAAGCACTTAATGTTAATAACTTTGTTATCTGAGACATTCCATCTGTATAAACTGTTATTATATAAGAAGATGATCTCTCGATTTCTGAACCTTCAGCAATATGTTGCATTAAGTATTGTCCATGGTGCTTTTTAGCATAAGCAATACCTTCACGATTTACTTGAGATAATAGAATAACGATTATTTCTTTTCCTGTACCTAGAAACGATAAAGCCTGTCTTCTAAAGAAAGAAACATAAGAGTTTAATGCTCTATATTCATCAGTAACATCACTTCCAAATTTTAAGAGTTGAACATGATCGATTACTATTACATCGACTCCTGATTCATCGCCTTTTTCCTTTTTAATAGAATCATCAACCATTTTAAGTTGTCGTTCAAATTCTGTTGTTTCATAACTAATTAAATCTTTTTCTGAAATAATGTGTAATTGTCCTGGTTGTGATTTTAAATAAGGCAATACATCTTTAAATAAGATTACTTTTTCTTCTTGATTTAATTTATTATTAGCAATTTGTTGAGCCTTGATGTTCTTGCCTTTGTCAACTGATACTCTCGACAACAATTTTGATGTTAATTTTAATGGAGTTTCTTCTAAAGAAAAGTAAACCACGTTTTTTCCATTTTGAATTGCATTATATGCCAAATTAACTGCATAAGTAGTTTTCATCGTCCCAGGGCCTCCTGCGATAGTAAAAATAGTTCCAGGTTGAATACCTCCAGTTATTTTATCAAGAGCAGGACAAAGAAACGATAATCCAGTTTCGTCTTTCTGTTCCAAATACAATTTCTCATACGATTTTATAAAGTTATCATATACTTTATCTTTTTTGTCAAAATAACTTTTAACGACTTCAATTTGATCACTTAACTCTTTAGAAAAGCCATATCTTCTGAAAATCTGCTTCAAAATTATAACTTGATTTTCTAAATTGTCATTCCAAACAACTCCGGAATGCAATAAATCAATAGCTTTAATAAATTCCTCATTATTTTTGTTTTTTAAACTGTTTTTTAATACTTCTAAAAGTTTGTCGCCTTCATAAACAACATTACTATCTGGATCTGTTGCTGTTCTGGGTTTTACTCTTTTAGATTCATGATCTAACATCCAATTATTATACCAAGTATAATCATATTCTCTTTCCATAATTTTTCCTCCTTTTGATATAAGTTTGATATTTTTACATAGATTTTTCACGTTTTGCTAACATTCATATTTTTCCTCCTTTGTTGAGTCTATTTTACAGCTTGACAAAGCCATTAATCAATAGTTATAATAGTCGTAAAAAGTCGTAAAAAGAAAGAGGGAGATTTATGATTACGATAAAAAAAATAAACATTAACGATTATGGAGAAGACAGTTTTAGCCCGAACGACATTTTGCTAACGAATTACTACAAATTAAAGAAGAATACCCCTAAAGATATATCAGTTACTGATTTTAGTTTAAGTGAAATACATAACCCAGATAATTTACGGAACTATTCAATACTTCAAAATGTAATAGTTAATTTCAGAGATGTCTTTGACAATTTTGACCAAATAGGAAATACTATATTTGAAAGAATAGAAGAACAACAAAAAGATAGTTTTAAACTTAATGATGCAATAAATGATATATTTTTTAACGGGGATTTGAAAAAAGAAATTATTAATATATGTATTAGTTGGATAAATGAAAATGGGTTTCCATACATTATAAAAGAAACATCTCAGCCCTATATCACAACTTTTTTAAATGATGTATTAATTCTGCATATCTTTTATCAGATTGATAAATTAATGATAAAAATAAATCAATTAAATAGTGATAAGCAAGAAGAAAATTCTTATAAGAAAAAACATATAGATAAGTATATAAAGAAACTAAACTATCTATTTTCGATAGTTAGAGATGATATAACAGAATCCTTATTAAGTTATAACAATCCATTTTTACAAACAAATAACAATAAATCAAAAATGAAAAGTTATACTTACCTCAAATTTAAATTATTAAATTATAATAATAAAGAGGAATACTTTAAGCATTTAAAGTTAGCACTTATTTCATATACTGATAGTATAATTTGTAATAATGGTTTAGAATACTCAATTTCTAAACAAGTGCCTATGTACATCAAAAGTAAGGATACTTATAAATTATACTATCGAGCTAATTCATTAATTGGAATTGCTTATGATCAATTATTAAATATTCTTATGATTAATACTTTAGGATTGAATAGGCAAATATGTGCTAGCCCAAAATGTATGAATGAATTTATTAAATATGGAAAATCAATTTACTGTGATATATGCAGAAAAAATGGGGTTCCAGAAAAAAGAAAACGGGAAAGATATGAACAAAAAACTGATAGAAATGAGCAAAATAAAGAAAGAACATTAGCAAAGAAGAATTGGCAAAAAATTCAAGAACTTGTTAAAGTTAATCATATTTCTGAAGAACTAATGAAGGAAGTTAATGATTTTAAAAAGAAAAAATACATAGGTTATAAAGATCGTAATATCTTAGAAGAACTTTATAACAAAATAAAAGATTCACTAAATATGTGAACCCTTGTATATTTATTAATCTTTGCTTTCATAAATCTTAATGCTGTTGTAGCAAGTATTACGACATTTACCCCATAACCTAGCCATTTCGCATAGATTAATCTGTTTAGCTTTATATTGAGCATAATATTTCATAAACATTGGATCATTTTCCAATGTCTTTTTAGTTACTGGCTTACGTCCTAATTTCACACCTTTATCAACTGCATTTTTAAGACCTAGTTTTATTTGAAACTTTTTCATTTTTAAATCAAAAGATGCAAACACAGATAAGACTTGTAACATTGTGCTAGTCATAATATCTAATTCATCATTTCTACAATCACATACTAAAGAACCTATTTCTAAACATAATTTATTATTCTCAATAAACTCTAGTATTTCATAAAACGTCTTGGGATTACGTGCGATTCTAGTTATATCTGTGGCAATAATCTTTGAAATACCTGGTTTTACAATTTTAAATAACTTATCTAATTCTGTTCTTTTATTTAAGTCTGCTTTACCAGAAATATATTCTATAAAGATATTTTCTTTAGGAACTCCTTTCTTAACTAACTCATTAATCTCATATTCCACATCCTGCTTACTGGTCGAACAGCGTGCTATCCCATATACCTCATTTGTATCGTTCATAAACTTATTTCCTTTCTATATCACAATGCCCAATAAATCATCATCAACTATTTATTGAACAATAATCATAAATTTTAAGGGCTATTATACACTTTTTAGTCAAACATAGTGGTGTTCAATTAAACAAATGATTTTCTGAACACCTCAGTTCTTAAAGAAAAACAGCTATTAAATAAACTGTTTTTGCCACCATTAAACAACGTGTAAACACTTTAACTAAATTTTAACAGCCCATTGCCAACCCAAAACAAATCTCACCACTACTTTAACCAACTAAGATCAGGCTCTGGCAAATCTGGAGTTTGATTTTCATTTTTCCAGCTCTTCAATATTTTATTGATATATCGCATATGTACTGCTCCATTAAATACTGCTTCTTTTAAGGCTTTAGTTATTATTTCTTCAGTATTTTCTTTTAACCAGTCTGAAATAATTTCTTTTTCCATAGGTGTTAGAAGTCGTCCAAATTCTTGAGCAAATTTATATTCAATAGTTATATTCTCCAAATCCTTCACTCCTTTCATAACCAACTAATTCTTGTGGTTTTACTTTTAAAGCAATAGATAAAACTTCTACATCATTAATAGTAAATCTTCTTTTGGAATTTTTAACATTTAATAGTCTTTTTAAGTTTTTTTCTGTATAAGTTGTCTTTTCACTGAGGGCAGAAATTGAAATATTATTTTCTTTGCATATTCTTAAGACATTTTGTGTTATTTGATCTTTTAACTTCATCTTATTGCTACCTTTTGTAATCTCCTTTCCCATCTATCTAAGAATTTTTGGGTTTCTTTACTAACATCTTCATTATATTTTGCTTTAGCCTGAACAACTCGATTATTATTTACTTCAACAGTAACAAAAGATTTATTAGGTGAATCAACCTTTCTAAGAAAATAAATGTCAGTTAAAGAGTTGCAATATTTCTTTAAATAAGATTTAAACACACAATTATGCTGTTCTTTGCTTTCTTTTAAAAGTGCTTCTGCTGACGGTGCAGGGAATACAATATACTTGTTATTCTTATAAATATTTTTATTTAAGTCCTCTAACCTTTTTTGAATTAATTTATCATGTTCTGCATTTTCCACTATTTGTACTTGCTCTATTAATTTATCATGTTCTTTTAATAGATCACTAGGATATAAAACTTTCTTATCATGTAAAGGTAGTTTTAAGAATCTAGCTGCTTCTAAATAATCAAGATACTCATGAACATTGTTTTGATTTTCTTTTAATCCAAGAACTTTCTTATATGCTTCTTCTAAGTCAACGAATTTACTAAGTTTCTCTAAATAATAAATATCAAACCGAGATAACTGTTTAATTAGTTTTATATCGTCTTTATTGATTAATCTTAATATTTCTAATTGATTATAACTAATATTGTTTTTCTGCATAAATGAAAGAAAACTTTTTGGTACACCAAATATTTCTTGAAAATTATTACCAACAATAAATTTGTCTGCATTTTTAGCAAGTTCAAATAGTTTAGCCTTAATTAATAGTTCAAAGGATTTATAATGTGCTAAACGATAATATCTAATAAAATCTACATAGTCTTGTTTAGCAATAAATTTATCTAATTGTGAATACTTTAATGTAGTATTTTTAAGTTGCCTTTTTACACTTTTAGCATCTACTTTTCCAATGACATCCCGGTATGCCCACCTATAATTTCTATATCTCCAAGACTCAAAATCTTGATAATGAGCAATATACATATACCCCATACGGTTATGAACGTGATTTGTAACAAAGTCTTTTACATCATCATCTTTTATAAATGTTCTCATAAATTCTGTTAAACTATGTTTAGTACAAGTTCCATCAAAAGAACTAAATAATTCAAATGTACGTAACACTAATACATCTTCAACTTTATCTAATAATTGTAAATTGTCTTTAAATTCAAAATGAGTTAATCGTTTTGTCTTTACTAACAATTTAGTTTTGCAATTAGGACAAATTGTCATGCCATTTACTTTAGTTTCTGACACAAAATGATGATTACAAAACGTACACCAACACTCATTATTTTTCCCCTTGATAACCAAATTGTGCAACCTTTTAAACCTTTCTACTAAACTAGCAAATGATTTAGGAATGGTAAATTGCTTATCTGATATTTCAAGTAACCTTCGATATTTTTTCCTAATATACGCCATTACTATATCTCCAACTTTAATTGTTCAGAATTTGCTACTGTGGTATCATTTTCTAATTTATTAAAACCAATTTCTTCATTGCTTTTAGAAAAATAATATAGAGCCATTTTATATACTTCATTATCATCGATTACTGCTACATTGTTTACAGCCTGCACCCTTGCTTTTTCACGAATAAACCTCATCATATCTTGTAAGTTTTTCTCTTCATTAAGATATAGTTCATTCATTCCTTTTGTTTTCATTAGAAAAGTTGTTATTTTAATTAAAGCATTGTCTTTGTTAGGTAAATTTAAATATAATTCTTTGATTCTTTCATATCCATCCATTTTAGTCCTTTCTAATCATTAATTTTCTCAAAATAACCATAAACACATCTTGTACCATTGCGACTTGGATCATAAATATCATGAATAACTCCATCTTTAACACAGGTTAAGTGTTTAGATAAAGATACAATAAATGTTCCTTTTGAAGGAAGTTCTCCTGCTTTTAAATGAGTTTTACATCCTTGCCCAAACTTCATTTTTGCAATCCATTTATAACCAAGATCCTGCAATATTTTATAAGACAATTCTTTAGAAACTCCTGTACGAGCATTGCTTTTATAAACTTCATCCAAAGTAGCAAGTTCTTCTTTAGAATATTTATTAATAAGATCATAAACTTCTTTATAATCTTTTCCAGTTGCAATGGCAATGGCACGTGCTACACAATCATCAGTTGTGCCTTTAAAATATTTGCTTCTGCCACCATCATCATATACCCATTTCATATATTTCACCTCGCTTTCTAGAACATACGTTCTTTAAGTGAATTGTACCAGCTTAGTAAAGAAATACAAGACTTAATAACAATTAATAACAATATAAACACATAAAAAAAGAAACAAAATATTGTTCCTCTAATCATTTTTTATAAGTTAGCCTTTTTATAATAATTCTTTAATATTAATCTTGGAAATTAAAGTTAATACCTAATGTATATTATTGCCAACTTATTTTATAATTTCATTTTTTGTAAAAATTCTTTCATATAGTATTACTACTCTTATTATTATTAATAATTAATTTACCATATAAGCAGAATTAAAATATACTCTACCATTACTCAATATTAAGTTCTGTTCATCTCTGTAAAGTATATCATTTCTAATCTTACTAAGTTCTTCATCTCTCTTCCATTCATAAGTACACGGTACATCTAAATATATTTGGCATGTTTCATCCACCAACATTGGCCTATAATAAGATTTATCAGTTAATATATATTTTTTACCAACATCAGTTTCAATAGTTCCAGAAGTTTCAAAATAACATCCTTCAGCTGCAGCATCAGAACTATAATAAAAATCTAATATCGTTTCATCATCAGGAACTGAAAATGCTACTTCTTCATTATCTATAATAGATTTATCAAGAGGATTATTACCACTTGTGGTTGACTTCATTCTCATAATATAAATATTATTATCACCATTAATCGCAAATGCTGTACAAGGATTAGTCTTTCTATATCTTATATATTCGCTATCATTAATTGCATTTATATCAGCAGAGAGTTCTACGCTAGTACTGATTGAAAGTTTTTCCCTTTCAATTTGATAATTTTTGGTGTCAACAGTTACTTGTTGTAAATTAGAATTATAATAAGTTGTATTACCAATGTATCTACCCAATTCAACTGACCAATTATCTTCTGTATCAACTTGTATAATATCATCATCAAATTTGTCAGCAATTTTAATACAATTAGAATTATTACTATACCGCTCGTATGTACTATAAACATAAACATCGTTATCTTCTGTAACAATCCAATTATTATTACTTCCATAATTAAAATACTTAATGTTTTTGTCAAATGCTTCGCATTGAATTGTCGTATCATACTGATATTCCACTACCGCTGTTAATTCATCAATATCTACTGCATCACTAGAACAACCTGTTAATATAAACATAATAAATAATAACATTAAAATATAAAATCTCTTCATTTTTACCTCTTCTTTATTAATTTTTAATAATAGCCTCAGCTATTAAACCTTCGGCTATTATTCTTCTCTTTCTTATTATTAATAATTAATTTTTACCATCTACCACAAGATAAGTTAAATTCCTCACAGGCAGCTTCATCTAATAATAGTAGTCCATCAGGAGAAGGACCAGTACCATCAAATTGCATATATCCGGCTGGAGGTTCTAATGGTCTAAATGTGGTTAATTTTTTTTCATATTCGTATTCAGAAAATACAACAACCCAAAATCCTCTAATTTGTTCAACAGAACCAACAATACCAGCATTTTTAACACCGGCTAAACTTGACAGATAATTAAGCTCAGATTGTGAAAAAGTCGGTACACAACTACTTATAACCTTTAAGTCATAATCAGAAAACAATAAATCTTCACCCGTTTCTTCATCATTAACAAAGCTCATTGGATAAATAATATTAGCAGAAAGATACAAATTAGGATCATCAAGATTAACAATACCACCTTTTGAGAATCCATATCCAGCATTTTTTAAACTAGTCAAACAGGATTGAGAAGGTTGTTTAATTAAATTAATATCATATTCGTAATAAAAGATATTGTCATTTAAATTAAAATCATAAGTTGGAGTTGGTTCAAGATCAGGGGTTGGTTCTGGTTCAGGCTCCGGATCAACATCAACTGGTGTACTATTTTTCTTCCATATTGCTTCTAATTCTATGTTATCTTCAACCACATTATCAAAATCATATTTTTGCCCATCTAATTGCCACTCTACAAACGTATAGCCATTCCTAGTAGGATTTGTAGGAATGGTTACTTTTCCACCTTCAATGATACTTTGACTAGCAACTCGTGAACCACCATTACTATTAAATGTAACAGTAAAGTTTTTTACTTCACCTTCAAGATCTGAACCTACATCTTCTATGTCCTCTTTATTAACTATATTAATACTGAAAGTCCAAGTAGTAGTTACTTCTTTATGTTGATTAATATATTCATTAATTGTAGAGTAATCACTATAAATATCTACTGTATCAAATACTACATTATTATCTCTAGCAGTTTGAGCAATTAAAACTAAAACATCACTAAGTGCCCCACCAGTATTAGAAAAATCTACATCTTTATAAATATTTTGAGCATCTTCATTTACTAAAACATAATCTGTTACTATCGGATCATCACAGGTCATATTTTCTTGTACTTCTCCATCATCATTAGTACCTTTAGTTATAATACATTTTTCTTCAAATTCCAATTTAATTAAAGGATTAATGCTAACATAAGCAGTATAAGTATTTACTTTGTCTCCTTTAATTTCTTTCGGCACATCCTCATCATTTAACAATAAAATACCTAATGTAACTCCTATTATTATAATTACCACAACTGCTGATAAAATAATAACTAACTTCTT
>DVHV01000134.1 GCA_018711775.1 Candidatus Onthocola stercoravium
CCCATCTTTGACACTTGTAATAAAAAATTGTGTTCTAGGCCTTATAAATCCTAGTTTTTTTTAATTTTACTCTTGCGTACATAAGCCGTACATGATATAATATTAATATAATGTAAGGAGGTACCACACTTATGAGACTCAAAACTGTATCAACAAAAAGCAATAATAACTATGCCATAATTGCTGATTATAAAAAACTTAATGGAAAAAAATCCACTTATGTTTATGAAAACTTAGGTAATGACCAAAACTTAAAAGAAAGATTTGGTACTGAAAATACTATGGATAAAGTCAAAGAGTATATCAACTCTTTAAATCAGATGATAAAAGATGGAAAAGAATTACCCGTTAATTTAACTTTAAATCCTAATAAACAAATAGAAAAAAATATAAATCGTTGCTTCTATTCTGGACATTTTTTCTTAAGAAAAATTTATTATGATCTAGGTATTGATAAAATATGTAAAAATATTAAAGATAAATATAAATTTACATTTGATATAAATGCAGTTGTTGAATGCTTACTATATGCTCGTATCATATGGCCTTCTTCTAAACTTTCAACATTTGAACAATCAAGAAAATTTATAGGAAATTATGACTTTGATCTTCAACATGTTTATAGAACATTAACCTATTTATCACATGAAATAAATACTATTCAAAAAGAACTATTTGACAATAGTAGTAAAGTCATCGATAGAAATTATAAGGTTATTTATTATGATTGTACAAACTATTTTTTCTACACTGAAGAAAATGATTTTCAAAGGTATGGAATAAGTAAACAACATCAACCTAATCCACTTGTACAAATGGGATTATTTATGGATGCTGATGGCTATCCTTTTGCTATGAATATTAATCCTGGAAATACTTCTGAAACTAAGACCATGATTCCTACTGAGGAAGAGTTTTTAAAAAATTATAACATGGCTGGTAGTAACATAATTGTATGTACTGATGCAGCCATGTGTACCGATGAAATTAAAAAATTTAATGTCAAAGATGGTCGTGGTTTTGTAATTACTCAATCTATAAAAAAATTAAATAATAAATTACAAGAATTTGCTTTAGATAGAAAAGGATGGCGAATCTTAGGAAACCTTATGAATGTTTATAATCTTGATGAAATTGAAAAAGACGAACAATTAAAAAAGAAATATTTTAACACCATATTTTATAAAGAAATTGAATGTGAAACAGCATCAGTAATGCAAACTTTAATAGTAACTTTTTCTTTTAAATATCAAGTCTACCAGTACAATTTAAAATTACATCAATTAGAGCGTGCCAGAAAACTAGTTGAAGAAACTAATAAGAAAAATAAAAAAATAGCAAAGAAAAAAGATGTTGAAAAAATAAAAATAAGTAAAAATCCTAATGATCCTAAAAGATTTATTAAAGAAATTAAAACAACCGATGCTGGAGAAATCGCCTGTAATATAGAATATATCATAGATGAAGAAATTTATAAAAATGAAGAAAAATATAATGGTTTATACGGAATAACAACTAATTTAATTGATGATACTGCAACAATTATAAAAGTTATGAATGGTAGATGGGAAATTGAAGAATCATTTAGAATTATGAAAGATGACTTTGATTCTGGGACAGTTCATTTATCACGCGAAGATAGAATAAAAGGACATTTTATTACTTGCTTCTTAGCATTATTTATCTATAGATATCTAGAACATCAATTGGATGATAAATATACTGTAAATGAAATAATATCAAAATTACAAGAAATGAAATTATTAGAGCACAATGGAAAAGGATTTGAACCAATACAAACAAGAGATGATTTAACAGATGCTTTACATGATTTTTTAGGCATAAATACTGATACTGAGATAATAACTTACAAAAAAATTAAAGAAATTTTAGATATGAAATAAATAAGAATTATGTACGCCATTTTTCTAAATTCAAAAAAACTCGCATTCCCTTATAAATAAAGGGTTTGTGAGTTTTTAACTTTATACAACTGTCAAATTTGAGATTATAGCAAATTATTTTTGTTTGTACAATATATTTTATGAAAAAAGTCTTGATTTGTGCAAAAAAGAAAGCTATTTTTCTAGCTTTCTTTTAAGATATATTGGTACTGATTACTACGAATATTTAATTCAATCCAGATTTTTGATGCTGAAGTGATGTTCTTATCTACTTCAATATAATATTCTTTATTATAATTACTTGGAGTTATATTATTTAAGATACTACTAGTATATTCTTTACCATTTAGTTCATATTTTATTTTACCATAGTTAGTAATTAAGTCGGTTAAGGATGATAATTGGCTATTTAAACTTGTATCTGTTGTGGTCAAGGATAGAACAGTAGCTTTATTAGTACTTGGAACTACTTGGCTAATTCTCTCACTACAATTACCTGTGCTAGTACAGTAATTAGTGGTTACTGCAAAGCGATCATTAATATTATAATTACTTATAGTAAATTTAGTATTACTATAGAAGGAATTAGTTAACTCTAATGATTCATTTAAATTAGAAGTGCTAATTAATGTTGTTTCTTGATCTAATGATACAGGATCTAAATTAACGCGATATTGTTTAGTTGTCCAATTACCTTCTTCTTTGACATATCCTTCTTCATAACGTAAAGTCATTTCTTTATTTAAGTATTCATTATCAATATTATAAACTAGGATATAGGTTTTAGTCGTAATGTTATCAATATTTTGGCTACGATAACCTGTAGCTATATCTTTTAGGTATTCATAATATCTTTTCGTAGGGGCTATTCTTTCGTCTTCTACCTCTAAAAGAAATTTATTGGTATCTAATTGATAGGTTCCTTCATTGATGGCATCGATATTGAATTTGACGATAACATATGAAGTGTTATTATAACCTATATCTTGCTGATTATAACTATACTTGGTTAAATAGCTATCGGTAAATGTTAAATTATATAGGGCTGTTTGAACTGTTTCATCTTCATTATATACTTTGTTAAAAAAGTTAATATTTAAAATAATAACTATTAAACCGACAACGGCGATGACTGATAAAATGATAGTTATAAAGAGTTTGTTTTCAACGAAATAATAACGTAGTTCTCTTAGTTGTTTTCTTCCTTTTCTTTTTAGATTATCAGTATTAACACCAATCATGAATTCAAATTCTTCATTATCAGTTACGTCAATTTGAAGTTCATTTATATCTTTGGCAAAGTCAAATTTTTTGATATCAAAACCTAAAGCTCTTATGGTAACAGCAGCGATAACTATGTATTGGCCAAAGACATCAATTCTTAATATATCTCTTACGAGACGTAAAGTGCTGGATTCCAAAATGTCATTTTCAATGATATTTAAATTAACAGAACTATAGATTAGAACACCCACAGTTATAATATAGAAAAGAATGATTAAAAGATAAAGTAATTTAGGTTTCTTTTTCTCTCTCATTAAATAATAAATAGCTATACATATACCAATGATGAGTACGATAACGGGATAAACCATGACTGATAAATAGCCAGTGGCATTAATACTACTTGTTCTATTAGCAATAAAGTCATTTAAAAAGCGTAGAACATCATTAGACATAAAGGCTAGATAAATGGTTAAACCTAATAAAACAAAGTGGATTATTTTAAAATATTTGATTAGTATAGCATATGGTTTTCTTAGTATCATTTTCACTCACCCTATTCTATTTTTATTATACAATAAAAAAAAAGAAAAATAAAGTTATTTTTTTCTCTTTATAATAATTTGATCGGCTTTTAATTGGATATTAGGATTGTCAGTTAATAAGGTAGGAATATCAATGGCTAGTTCTTGGCTAATACTTTCGATGGTGTCTTCTTCATCAGTAACGTACATAATAATATTGCGATTAGGGACAATTATGATTTGTCCAGGATAAATGTAATCATTGGGTTTAAGACCATTGATTTTGGCTAAAACATTATAATTGATATCATAATCTTTGGCAATTTGATAAAGATTATCGCCTTTTTTGATAGTATAATAGCTAAAGACATTGTTGTTTTTTGGGACGACGATATTTTCGCCAATGGATAAATTCATTCCCTCGGGTAAATCATTTAGTTGATATATTAATTCGGGTCCTATATTTAGTTTTTGTGCTATGGTATTAATAGTATCACCAGGTTGAACAGTATATATTTCATACATAGTATCACTCCTTTAGTAATATTATATGAAAAAAAGAAATTGTTGTTAGTAATGATACTAGATAACAATTTCCTTTTTAATGCCTATGATCATGTGGGTGGTATTTCTTTTTTTCTTCCATCATATACTGAGTAATTTTTGTTTCTATTTCATCAAGAGCATTTTTACTTATATTAGAAAGTAATACTTCTTCTTTTACTGAATCGATGATGATTTTACCCCATATTAGTCCTTGTTTAACAGTTAAGTCATTAAACATATCAGGGGTAATAGCATAGAAGAAATAGCCAAAAACTAACCTTTTAGTTGCATATATTAATCTTTTATTTGTTAGAGCAAAGACATAGGTGTTGACAAAATCAAGTGAACTGGCATTCTTTTGACCTAAGAAAACGTATAATACTTTTTCATCAGGATTAATATGCTTGTCAATGATTTTACAATGTTGCTTGATACGCCAGGCAACCGTTAGTGGATATTTTCTTTTAAAGTTACGAGCCATTTGATATGTTATACTCATAATATCTTCCCTTTCTTTTACTCTACTCTTCTACAACGATATTTTCTTCAAAGAATTCTAATAATGTTTCTTCGTCTGTTTCACCCTCTAGTGAGTCAACAACGTTTTCTCCTACTAAGACTAATGTTGTTGGAGTTCCCCATTGATTTCGCTTTAAGTAACTGTTAGATTCTGATAATGAACTCATATCTTCATCACTAAATTCATTAAGATCAACATATTTGACTGGAATATTATGTTCTTTACTTACTGATTCAACAACAGGCATAAAATTTTGACAATGTGAGCAAGTAGCACTACTTAGAACGACAATAAATGGTTCTTCACTATTAATTAGTTCCTCATATTCAGAGTAAGTAATTTGTGTTAAGCCACCTTCTCCTGTAACTGTAACGGGTTTTTCTATTTTGGGTGCATTTCCTTGAATAGCAAAAAAGCTAATTACAACAATGGCAATGACACCGATAATTAATGCTATATCTGTTTTCTTTATTTTTTTCATTTTTGTACCTCCTGGTATAATTTTACACTCTTTTTAGGCTAAAATCAAGGTTTTGAAATTAATTGATACCAGTTTTTGATATTCAAGAAAAAAAGAGCTTACTTTTTGCGCTCTTGGATATGGGAATTAACGACTAAAACTAATTTTGATGGGGCTATTTTGGTTAATAGATGGTTGATTTTCATATTAGGTGGTACGATAACTAATTTGTTTTTGAACATGTTATCAATGGCATATTTGGCAGCATATTCACTAGTAATAGGCATCAAACTAAATTTGACATTTGCTACATTATTGAAATTGGTCTTTACTGGTCCTGGGCAAAAAACAGAAATTTTAACCTTAGAATGGTCATTTCTTAATTCTTGATTGATAGCAAGGGTTAAATTTAAAATATAGGCCTTAGTAGCATAGTATGTTGCCATATATGGACCGGGCATAAAGCCCGCCATGGAAGCAACGTTTAGAATACGGCCATGGTCTTTTTTGACAAAATCTTGGAGAAATAATTTGGTTAAAATATGATAAGCTTTGATATTTAAATCAATCATATTTAACTCTTTATCTAATGATGTTTCGGTAAAATTACCAGCATCGCCAAAGCCGGCATTGTTGATTAGAAGATCAATATTTTCTTTTTTGACCATTTGGTATAGTTTTAAACATTCTTCTTTTTTACTTAAATCAAGTCCAAAGGTTGTAACTTTTACTTTACTATCTTTATAGATTTCATCTAGTTTACTTTTATCGCGTGAAACTAAATAGAGATCATAGCCAAAACTAGCTAGATAATGAGCCATGTCCCTTCCAATACCTGATGATGCCCCCGTGATTAATGCTTTCTCCTTATAGATATGCTTTTAAATCTTTGATTCCTTGTTCTTGAAATTCTTTAATTTCCTTAGCAATATTAAGAACTTTACGGTCGACTTCTTTTTTATATTTATCAATTCTTTTTTCGGCATCGATAATTCCCATCGTAAAGCCTTTAATGATCATGTCGGCAATACGAGCATCAGAATTATCTTTCATTAATTCCATTTTAATACCCATGAGAGAGCCTAGATCGGCTTTTAGGCCTTTACTCTTGGGTTCGGCTTGATAATCTTTTAGTAATTTTTTACTTTTCTTTAAGATTTCTTCATAACCTTTTAATTTCTCTTCAACGAGTTTTTTGATCTTATTGTCTTTATTATTAATAGCATTGATGAGGTTCGTTAAAGATTTTACACCCATATCAGCATCTTGATAAATATATTCTAATAATTCAACATTCTTATCCATTTTATCATCCTTTCATAGTTATTATGGAAAGAATGGAGATATCTATACTATTTTTTTATTCTTCGTTTAGGTTTATTTAGTTGTGTTTTTAAATAATTGTTGGTTTTTTCCTCTAAATATTTTTCATTTATTTTGGTTATGTTATGTTTTAGGCAATCAGTAAGGATTTCTTCAATAAAGGGATTAATA
>DVHV01000016.1 GCA_018711775.1 Candidatus Onthocola stercoravium
GAGTCTGTAAATAAATCTGTGTAAATAGAAATCTTTCCATGATAAAATAAAAAGAAATGGAGAGATTTTTATTATGAAAGAAAAAAATACCAAAGGAAAAGATTTATTAAAAATATTACAAGAAAATTATGAGATTGAAACAGCTCAAGACTTATCAGGAGCCATAAAAGACTTATTTAAAGATGCATTACAACAAATGATGAATGCAGAATTTGATTCCTCCATGGGATATTCAAAATATGATAAAAAAATAGAAAAAACCAATTATAGAAATGGTTCTACTAAAAAGAATTTAAAGAGTGAATTTGGAGAGTTTGAATTTGAAACACCAAGGGACAGAAATGGAGAGTTTGAACCTAAAATTGTTCCTAAAAATAAAAGAGATGTATCAGGAATTGAAGATAAGATAATATCTCTTTACGGGAGAGGATTAACAACTAGGGAAATCAATGAACAAATACAGGATTTATATGGTATAGAAGTATCCGCAACAATGGTTAGTAATATAACTGACCAAATAATACCAGAGATAAAAGAATGGCAAGAAAGACCATTAGATGAAGTATATCCATTTGTATTTATAGATGCAGTTCACTTTAATGTAAGAGAAGATAACAGAATTGTGAAAAAAGCTGCCTATATTGTCTTGGGAATAAATTGTGAAGGGTTTAAAGAAGTTCTAGGCATATGGATAGGAGAAAATGAATCAGCTAAATATTGGCTTGGAGTATTAAATGAATTACAGCAACGAGGAGTAAAAGATATTTTAATAATGTGTAGCGATAATTTAACAGGAATAAAAGAAGCGATTGATGCAGCATTTCCTAAGACTATTCAACAAAGATGTATAGTACATATGATAAGAAATTCAGTTAAATTTGTTAATTATAAAGATTTAAAAGAATTTACATCTGACTTAAAATTAATCTATACTTCATCAACAGAAGAACAAGGATATGAGAAATTACAAGAAGTAAAAAATAAATGGTCTGATAAATATGCATCCGCATTTAAAACATGGGAATCAAATTGGGATGCGATTTGTCCATTCTTCCAATTTTCGGATAAAATTAGAAAGATTATGTATACAACGAATACTATAGAATCCCTTAATAGGCAATTTAGAAAATATACAAAAACTAAATCTGTATTTCCTACAGATATGTCCTTACTAAAATGCTTATATTTATCTACCAAAAACATATCTAAGAAATGGGATCAAGCCTATAGAAATTGGGGACCGATTTTATCTGAATTGTCTATTATGTTTGATAATAGAATATAATGTTCTTTGAAAATTAAATATCATATGTTATTATTTAAATGACAAAAAAAGAAGCAAAATATTTTGCTTCATATATCATGGTTAGAGCATTTACACAATTTTTTTGGCTTTGTCAAGAAAAGTGTGTAAGTAATTAATATATTACATATAAATAATTTCAAAGAACATTAAAAATTATATTTACGAAATCTATCTTGAAACTGGGGATGTGCGTCAAGCACATTTCTTACCATAGACCAATTATAAATAGATGCATCACCCCATTTCTTATAGAGTTCAGTAATTCTTAAATATAATAATTTTAAAAGAGCATTTTCATTTGGAAAGGCTCCTTTTTTTGTTACCTTCCTAAACGAAGAATTAACAGACTCAATTGCATTTGTTGTATACATAACCTTTCTTATAATGCTTGGATAATCAAATAGTTGCTCTACATGTTTAAAGTTCCTATCCCATACATCAACGGCACCAGAATATTTATGCCATGTACTTTTAAACTTTTCAAACTCATTTTGGGCTGTTTTTAAGTTAGGAGCACCATATATCAATTTAAGGTTAGATGTGAATTTCTTATAGTCTTTA
Source organism: Candidatus Onthocola stercoravium (assembly GCA_018711775.1). Taxonomy (GTDB): domain Bacteria; phylum Bacillota_I; class Bacilli_A; order RF39; family UBA660; genus Onthocola_B; species Onthocola_B stercoravium. The sequence goes on from DVHV01000016.1 coordinate 1,868, forward strand.
CTTGGTACATATTTTAAAGAATTCCTTATTAAATGAACAATGCATCTTTGTACTATAACACCTTTAAATATTTCTTTTGCACCATCTTCTAATCCACTTACACCATCCATTGATATAAAGAATATATCTTCTACACCTCTTTGTTTTATTTCATCAAATATTTGCATCCATGAATGTTTAGACTCAGTTTCGTTTAACCATATACCAAGAACATCTTTTTTACCATTTATATCATATCCTAGAATTGTATAAACGGCACTTTCTTTTGTTTCATATTCATAACGCATGGTAACGTACATACAATCTACAAATACAAACGGATAACATTTCTTAAGTCTTCTAGACTGCCATTCATTTAACTCTTCTAATACACAATCTGTTATGTTTGATATTGTTTCGTGTGATACTTTAAATCCATATATATCTTCTATTGTCTTTGATATATCTCTTTGGCTCATTCCTTTAGCATACATAGAAAGGACTTTCTTATCTATATCTGATATATCCTTTGTCCTTTTAGGAATAATTTGAGGTTCAAAAGAACCATCTCTATCCCTTGGAACATCAATAGTCATTTCACCCATAGAAGTTTTTACGTTTTTTGTTATATAACCATTTCTTCTATTATCGGTTTGCTTTTCATTTTTATCGTTACTAACATAACCTAAATGTTCATTCATTTCACCTTGAAGCATTGCTTCAAATATTGGTGAAAACACATCTTTTAAGGCGTCCTGTACATCTTTGGCCGTCTCTGGTTGGTATGCTTCTATTATTGCTTTTACTAATTCGTTTTTTGTTTTATTTTTACTTCTCATTTTTTACCTCTTTTTCTTTTATTTTATCA
>DVHV01000135.1 GCA_018711775.1 Candidatus Onthocola stercoravium
AAGAAGTTAAAGAAAAAACTAAAAGTGTTTCTGCAACTAAAAAGAAAGGCTCAACTACTAAGAAAAAAGCCACCAGCACTACTAATTCTACTAAAGCAAATAAGGCTAAAACTAGTACTACTAAAAAGAAAACTACAGCAGTTAGTAAAACTAAAACTAAGAGTAATGTTAACACAAAAACTAAGACTAAAAATAATTCTTCAAATAGATCAAATGGTTATGTAAGCCCTACTAAGAGAAAGAAAAATAATCGTAAAAAGAAAAGCACAAAAAAATCAACGAAACATTAATCGTTGATTTTTTTAATTTCCTAAGATAATATCTGTTATATCATCACCAGTTGTATCATCTTCGTTTCCATCATCTGGATTATCTTCAGAATTTTCATTATTGTCAGAAGAATTATTTTCATCTTCTGAGTCAGTTCCGGAGTTAGTTTCATCGCCATTATCAGGTTCTTCACTTATTGATTCTCTACTGTTTACTACATAAACAGTTAGTTCATCAACTGTTGAAAGTAGCACACCAATAAATTCACTTTGGTCCCCTATTAAGCCTACAGCCACATTTGGATTATAGTGCTCACTATCGGGATCGACATATTCGATATGGAAATCTATACCATGTTCATTACAAAATTTTTCAGCAACACTTACAGTACTGCCAATAAAGTTTGGTAAAGTACTACTAGATTTTTCCTGGCGAAGTCCACTACCAGGACTAGTTATTTCGTATGGTTCATTTACTGAGAAACTAAATGTCTTGATTGCTTCATCTTCTTCTAATTCTAAACTTACTTTTAAAGCATGGCGAATATCTTCAAGAGAATCAACATAGTATCCTTGAGCTGAAGTAGTATAGCCCATACTAGGAACATAAACTGGCAGACTATATGTTTCTAAGTATGCCTTATTTATATTAAGTAAGTCTTCGCCACCAATAACGTTGGATACCATGTTTTTAACAACATTATATCCTGAAAGGATTGTATTAGTATCCATATTAGTGGCTATGTTACTGCTTATAGCATTCAAGATATTTTGTAAATCAGTAATACTACTAAATTGTAAAGCCTTTGAAGCAATAGCTTCAACTACTTGTTGTTGATGTCTAATTCTATCTAAATCTCCACCGATATACATATGACGATTACGAGCATAAGCTAAAGCTTGTTCGCCATTTAAAGTTTGAAGTCCTGGTTCAATACAAACTAAACTACTACCAAAATGTCTATCAGAATTTTGTTCACACATCATTCCATCATATTTATCGGAATTATAAGTTGGAGCTTCGACATCAACTTCCACTCCTCCGATAGCATCAACTAATTCAACTACACCTTTAAAGTTAATTTTGACATAGTAGTCAATTTCAACATCTAAGAAGTTACTTACAGTATCAATTACACAACTAGTTCCATAAGCTGCAGATGAATTGATTTTAGCATAACGATTATTGTTACAAGCGATTGGAACATAGGTATCTCTCGGAATGCTAACCATTGTTGCTGTTAGAGTCGTTGGATTAAATGTAATAAGCATTAATGTATCACCATTAAAGGCAGCATTAGCATTTAAACCAGCCTTTTCAGAATCTACTCCCATAAGCAAAAATGTTAGTGGCTCATCAAAAGTTTTATCGCTCGATAAAACAAGGTCTTGATTAGCCATTTCTTCACTATATTCATATAAAACTTTAGTTTCACTAGAAATGTTTTGATACTGTTCTTCATTACTAAATAACGTCACATAATTACCAGGAACAAATATAGCATCAATATCACCATTATATAAATCACGAATCATTTCGTTATAATCAGTATAATCAGTAATACTATTGGCTAGTTTTTCTTCACTATATAATTTTCTAGCTAATACATTCCATTCTATTTCATTTTCACTATCGAGCATTCCAACACTTGAATCGTTATCAAATTCTGTATCTTTTAAAGCAATTAAATAGGAAGTATACATCAATCTATCATCTTCAGTAATATTATCGATATTACTATAAACCATATTTATATAATAAGAACCAACACAAAATATAATTATAAATATTACAGAGACAATTGAAGTAATAATTAGTGCTTTATACTTACGACGAAGTAAATTTAAAAGATTCCAGAAACAATATAAAACTATATAAAGTATGAAAAATACGATAAATACAATTCTTAGTACAGTTTCAATTCCAGATAAACTTAATAAACTTTTGATAAAAAAGAATAAAGTTACAATATAAACAATACTAACAATGTAATAAATATAGCGTAATACTCTATTTGATTTTTTTAGTTTTCTAAAAAATTTCTTCATCCCTTTTATTCTCCTGTTACATATTCTACTACATATAATTTTTCATTTAATTCTATCAATGTAATAGTAGCATTATCGTCATATCCTAAATCACTTACGTATGACCAGTTTATGTTCACAACAAAACTCTCGTGTTCTTCTTCTCCAATTGTAAAGGTTGATGTTTCCACACTTGTGTTATCAATGCTACTTACTTCTGGCAAATCTTGTCTTCTTTTACCATCAGAATTATTTTCCATAGATTTATAAATTGTATCTTCGACATTAGTTTTAAAATTATCGACACTGTCAGGATAGACATACTCAGTACTACCTACATCATAACGATTAACTTTGTTATCCATGGTAAATAAGTCGATAACAAAAAGTTTTGATAATATTTCAGCATACTTTTCATAATCTATTTCATCAGAAGATAAAACTGTTTTTAATTCATTATATGTATTTTTCATAAGTTCAGTATCACGGTCATCCAATGTATAATCAAAATTATCTATTCTATCTACTACTTTTACTGGTTCGGCTGGTTCACTACCTTTTAAAAATTTAAAAGCAACTATTGCAGCAATAATGACAATTATTAAAACTATAATTACGATTAAGAGTATCTTGTATTTTTTCTTCATATCATTCCTCACTCATCTCAACAGAGTCAAGTAAATCATAAACGATTATTGAATTAGATATATCTAATATTTTTTCAGCAGTAGCACTAATAGTACTGATATAATCTTCATCCAAAGTTTCATCATTTAATACTTTATATTCACCGGTTGAGTTATTATAATAAACTTTATTTGTTAAGACATTACCATTAGGGTATACTACTAAGTTGTCATCTTTAACACTGAAAATATCAGCACCCATAGTATATTTATTGTATAGTCCATACATATTTAGTATGGTCGCAGCTACGTTATACATACCAGTTGTATAAGTTATTTCTCCTTGGAACACATTTCTTAGTTCTGGATCTTTAGTCCAAATTATTAATGGCGTATTTTTATTAAGTTCATGAGCATAATAGTCATATTCAACATAATTTGGGTCACCTTCTTCGTAGACTTCACCAGTTTCAGGATTTAAATTATAAAGATAATTTATTTCACTACGAGAAAGTTTAGCATCGTGGTCACCATAGAAAACAAATACAGTGTCATCAAAAGCATCTGATGCATTTATATAATTTAAGAAATCTCCAAGAGCCATATCTGCATAGTTAGCACTTTTGATATATTCACCAACTGAAGAATCGGATAAATAATCTTCAGCATGTTCAGTGACCTCACCAGTTAATGGATCAACGGTATAATAGTAACTTGTCAAATCAAGGGTACTGTATTCGCTACCAATAGAGAATGGTGAATGGTTAGATAGAGTGATAATTGTTCCCATATAGTTTTCATAAGTTGATTCAATGTTTTCCACAATTGGCACTACTTGCTCAAAGAATAAACGGTCATTTATACCTAAGTTGACAACATCTGCATCTGTGTAGGTATATGATTCTTCAAAATACATACCATCATAACCTAGGGATGGATGGGCACGATTACGATTCCACATCGATGCATAGTTTCCATGCATACTAAATGTATAATATCCTAAGTTACTTAAATATTTAGGGATTGTAAAATATTCCCGATCATAATAACTAGTAAATACTGCCCCACTTGCTGCTGGCATTAATCCTGTTAACAAAGTAAATTCAGTATCGGAACTTGTACCAGTACTTACTTGTGGATAGAAGTTTGAGAAAAACATACCTTCACTAGCAAGTTTATTTAAATTTGGAGTTACTTCAGCACCATTAAATTCTAAGTCCATCAAGAATGTTTGCATACTTTCCATGTGAACAAAGACAATATTTTTACCTTTAAGAATACCTGTATATTCATTTTCTTCCGGAGCTTCTTTAGCATCGAAATATTCGATAAAGGCCGCTTCGGCATCTTCATAGCCAAATAAACTACTGGTTTGAAGAGTTAAAAATTGTACTAAATCGTTAAATTGATACATCAAAATACCAAAACGTTCTACAATATACACGCGATTCCATTGTTTAGCAAGTCTACTGTAATCAACACCTGTTGCCACACCAAAACTATAGGCAAGACATAATGCTCCAACTAAAACGGTTGTTACAAGCATTTTCTTACCCTTTTCAATTTTATCAATAAAATAATAATAAGATGATGATAATAATTTTTTGTGTATTAAATAGAATATTATTGGGAAAAATATGTACATTATATCAACAAATCTTAATTTTTCGAATATTGAACCAGTTACTGTTTCGGCTTGACCTACTGTTCCTAGTTCACCAAATGAGGCAAAAGAAGTATAGAATGTATAATAAATAGAACTAATAATGTTAATTAATGTAAATATTATTAACCAAATAAAATAGTACTTAAATTGATTTTTAGGTTTAACAAAATAACCTAGGCCTCCGACGATGAGGATAATACCTAAGTCTGTAATAAATGGTTTAAAGCTAAAAAATGAGCCTACGGTAAATTTTCTTACTAACATTGTACCCAATAAGGCCAGTATTACATAAGATATAAATAGACGATTAGTAATTATATATTCAACGACATTTTTACGTATCGCTCTAAGACAATTTAATACTTTTTTCTTCATATTTTCCCTTCTTACTTAAACAATTATAACAATAATTACATTTTTTAGCAATTCTTCTTGCAAAAAAAGTAGATATTTGATACAATTTATTTACGCAGGTGTAGTACAATGGCTAGTATACGACCTTGCCAAGGTATTAAGGTGGGGTTGTACCATATTTTATTAATCCTCGATAAATAAAGGGATTGATAAAGACCAACCTACTAATATTCCTGAAAATGTTATATTTATGTACCAATTCGTGTACCAAGCAATTTATTGATGCAGGTATAGTACAGTGGTTAGTACATCGCGTTGCCAACGCGAGGACGGCAGTTCGAATCTGCTTACTTGCTCCATTTTGATGATTAATCTCTAGCAATAGAGATTTTTATTTTACACAAAAAAATAACCCAAAAAATATAATCTTTGGGTTAATCTGCATCTGCCAACTCCACTTTAATTTTTTTATATATAGGCTTAAATCCTACAAAAATTGCTTCTACTTCTTCATCATCTAATAAATGATCTATTTTAGCAATTTTACTAAATACAGGAAATAACTGCATTAGGTATTCCTGACATCTTTTTAAATCACTTTCAAAATTGTTTTGATCGACATTCCTACCTAGCATTGCTTGGAGAACTTCATTTAATTTTCTTTTGTTATTAAACCGATTTACACATATACAATACAAATCAGCATAAGAAACACCTAAAGTATTCCTAAATTCTTCTTCAAATTTATTTAATAATTTTTTGTCTTCTTCTAAATTACTTTGATTATATATTCCCATGACTGTACTATCTTTAGACCAGCCAAATCTTTTTTTAACTGCCTTTATATTGGTTTCACCTTGTAGCATAAAAGTTACAGCACTGTGTCTCATAATTCTTAATGGCAAATCTTTATACCCTAAAGAACGACTAAACACTCTCCATTCAGCAGTATATTTACTAGGAGAAATAAGTTCGTTTTCTAACCATGATGTGAATATAAAGTCATCATCTTTAATAAGCATACCACTTTCAGTTTTAAATCTTCGATAATTGTCTATTAAATCGATACAATAAGAACTTATTGTTATTTCACGTTCACTACTCTTGGTCTTTAAATCTTTAATAATTAATTCGCCATTTACTCTTGATTTTACCAATGCCCTAGATATTTTTATAGTCTCTCGTAATCTATTAATATCTGAATATTTTAATGGAGTTATTTCTTCTATTCTTAAGCCAGTTTCTAAAAATAGGTTAATAAGTGTTTTAAAGCGAATATTTTTTTTATTTAATTCTGACAAAACATACTTGATGTCTTCATTGGCTAAATAATTTCTTTCCTTAGGTGTATATCTAGGCTTTTGATCTACACTATCAAAGGGATTAGTTTTTATAACTTTTAAAACTAAACGAAAATACTCAAATAATCTATGTATTAATGCGTACGGATTATTTAATGTGTTTTCTGATAACTTAGTTTTTTCTTCTGAAACCGGTTCAATTGCATACAAGTAATCTACAAAAGCTTGTGCTTCTTCTTCATGTATATTGATAACTCTTTTATTAAGTAATTCACAGTTTTGAATATACCTACTTTCATAAATACCAACATCTTTTTCATAAGTGGTTCTCTCTATCTTGCCTTTATTTACTAATGATTTGCGATATGAAAAAAATAGGTCAAACCCATCTATAACAGTTAGTTGCCTATATTTATTTTTATCAACACCATTCCTGCTTCCTTGAGATAGCCTATTCATTTCAATTTCATGAACCATTTGCCATTTGACATTTATAGCATTAGTCAAGCCATATACTATTTTGGTAATTCTTTCTTTTCCATCTCTAATAGATATACGAAACTTGTCTTCTCCAACTTCATATATGTATTTTAAGTCCTCATCAGTAATACCTAAAGCTCTGGCTTGATTATAAGATATAGAAAACCGTTCTAAAGTTTCTTTGGATAATTTTTTACCTATCAATTGGTTCTCTCCATGCTTTTAAAGATTCATAAGTACGTTCTGTTTTATACTCGATAAAATTATCAACATCTTTTAAATGCACATATCTTGTATTACCAATAGTTGTTACTGGCAACAATCCCTCATTTATAGCATTCTTTAATACATACTTTGTTAATTTAGGATAAATTTGTGAAACTTCTGAAAGACTATAAAGTTGATCCTTTTCGTTTTTAATCTTTTCAATTTTAGTATTTTCTTCGTAATTTTTTAACACATTTGCAATTTCAAAGAACAAATCACTTAAACTATTAATACTTTCATTCATATATAATCAATCCTTTCTTTTTAGTAATTTTTCTACATTAGAAGCAATAACATTTAATATATAATCCCTTGCTTCTTTGTGTAATTCTCTTGCCTTCGCTTGGGTAAATATTTTGGAAGGCAATTCTTTAAGCCACATATTATTGTTAGCACAGTCTGAATGATGTCCTACTAATATTTTCATTTGATTATTTGCTTCTCTATCAGAAGGAAGGTAACACCATATACATAAATCTATATTGGGATTAAAGGTATCATATATCTTAATAACTGACCCTTCTTCAATACCATCGTTAAACACTCCAATAACTCCATCAAAATCTAATTCTAATTTTAGTAGTTCGTTATTAACTGCACATAATACTCCATAGGCTTTTTTTATTCTGTCATCAAGTTTAATCATAAATTGCCTCCCATTAGATTTTATAGTAACCAATTGTAAAATTTAATACAAGCCTTAAGAAATATGACATCATGTAATACTCATTTAACGTTTATAGAAAATTTTTACATAGACGTCTGTTTTTTTATAATTTCTAGAAGTTGATAGCTATATTTTTGATATAAATACTCCGCAACTCGCTGATATATAGTGTATTTATTGACTACATTTCCATAATCAACGACATCAGTTCCAGACTTTCCCATTATGCATTCAGCAATTTCAGCCCTATGAAAATCAACAGGACGTGAATGGATATAAAAAGTTACCCAATCGTATTGTTCTAGTTTTTGCATAAGTTCATATATGTCATCATCTTCATCATAATCAAATTTAAAGAATAAATCTTCTAACATGATTTTTTTCATTTCTTTTTCCTTTGTTTCCATTATTATATTATGTCCTTTCTTATTAATCTTCTAATTTAATTTCCTCGAAATAATTACCATAATTACATAGGAAATCATTAGCTTCTAATACCTTTCCCTTATATTCCTCATATATCTCATCAGGTTCCATATCAAAAAAATTTGTCTCATTGACTACAAGATTACTACCCCTATCTCTAATTAAATAATATAATTGATACAAATCCCGATAATGTATTTCAGCATCCTGTTCTATATAGGGTTTATCATTTAAATGCACTCCATGCAACTTATGATTATTAGATCTAATTATGGCATAAATTAAACCTAACGAAATATTATAATTACCTCTATAATATTTTAGAATTAATGATTTTACACCCATAGAATTTAAATCACACAATTCTCTTACAATATCAAAAATTGTATGAACATTAAGATTAAATAAATCTTCAATAGTCTTTATTTCCTCAATATTCTTTTTCTCGGCAAAAATCTTATAATTGCCTACATTTAATCTCTCATGCATCTTTTTTTCTTCATCTGCCATATTTTTTCTCTCCTTTTATCTTATATTGTTTCTACATTATTAAATAACTAGATTTCAGAAATAATCAAAAGCCCATATATAATATTCTTTCATAAATATCATCCTTTCCATTTTTTATTTAAATTTAATTAAATAGTCCTCTTAATAATAGCCTCAGCTATTAAACCTTCGGCTATTATTCTTCTCTTTCTTATTATTTCTGGATTTTATGGCTGCTATA
>DVHV01000136.1 GCA_018711775.1 Candidatus Onthocola stercoravium
TTATGAGAATAGTTGGCTTTTATTCTCATATAAAAAGACCATAAATTTTCTTTATGTTCAAAACATAGGAGAAGATTATGCCACAAAAGAATAGTTCTTTAAACAAAGCAAAAGAAGTTAAAAATGATGAATTTTATACTTTAATGGAAGATATAGAAAACGAATTATCTAAATACGATTTTAATATTTTTAAAGATAAAATTGTGTATTGTAATTGTGATGATCCTACTTGGAGCAATTTCTTTAAATTCTTTACTAAATGGGGTAAAAGAATGGGTATAAAGGAAGTTCACTTTACAAATTATGCTAATGCAAAAAGAACATGGAACCCACAACTAACACTTTTTGATTTATATGATTTAAAAGAAAGTGCTGAAGATGATAAAAAAGGAACAGCCCATCATTGGGTTTATATACCTGAAACTGGCAAATTAACCAAAAGACAACTAAAAGGAGATGGAGATTTTCGTAGTGATGAGTGCATTCAAATATTAAAAAAGTGTGATATAGTTGTAACAAATCCTCCGTTCAGCATCTTTAATGATTACATAAACTTAATAGTTGCAAACAATAAACAGTATTTGGTTATAAGTGATGATAATAAACTTTCAAATGTTGATATATTCCCATTAGTCAAAGATAATAAACTATGGCTAGGTTATACCAAAGTAAAAAAATTCTTACAACCTGATGGGACATACAAAACCTTTGGAAATAAATGTTGGTATACTAATTTAGAAGTTGCATACAGAAGATCGCCTTTAATATTACATGAACAAGATTTGACAACTTTTAATAAATACGATAATTACGATGCTATTGAAATACCTGAAATTAAATTAATTCCAGATAACTATTATGGACTAATGGGATTGCCAATCTCTTTTCTACATAAGTTTTGTCCCGAACAATTTGAAATAGTTGGAATGTCTGGTGTTGATATAAAAATCAAAGGTGGTAGATTTTATGTAAATGGCAATAGAAAACAACCAAGAATTGTTATAAAAAGGAGAAAATAAAATGCAATACAAGATAGAAATACGTTCTGTTAAAGATTTGTTGGATGATAAGAAATATTTAACCAATATTAACATACAAAGAAAATATATTTATACTCACGAACAAGCAAAATATTTATTAGATAGTATTCAAAAGAAAATTCCTATTCCAGCCATATATTTGTGGGACAATAATGACGGAACATTTAATGTTCTTGATGGCAAACAAAGGATTACAGTTATGAGAATTTATGAAAATCCTATGTATCTCGGTAGTCCTATCAACTTCTTTATTGATTTTATGAATTCAAATGATTTTTATAATTATGAAATCCCAGTAATTATTTGTAATGGCACAGAAGAAGAAAAAATTGAAACATTTTATCGTATAAATACAACAGCGGTCAAACTCACAGAATTTGAGATTATGAATGCCCTATATCAAGGACCATTTGTTGAAGAATTTGGAAATTGGGGTGAGAATATTTCTCCAATAGAAGCAAAATTCTTCGGCTCTGATAGACGTGGAAACAATTGCATTAAGGCGTTATCTCTTTTTACAACCGATACTCGTGATTATTTTAGTCATAACAAAAATGTAAGTTTTACGAATGGACTAAAAAAACAAATAGAAAAGTTGGTAAGCGATACAAATCAAATATTTGGACAATATGGAAACGATTTATACATTCTTGCAAAAATAGTATTGGAAAATAGCAACAATCCAACTACAATTAGTTCTTGGAAATTAAATGCAAATAAAATCGTTGAATTATTACAAGAATATAATTCCAATGGAGAATTATCTGTTGCTCCATCAAAAGAAAGTTTTTATAAAGAAATATTAGGTTGTTATAATATTACAGGTTTAGATAGTAAGAGATTTTTTACAAGAGATGAAAAGAAAATATTATTTGAAAAACTTCAAAAAGGATTAAGTAAAGGTAAACGAATTTGTCCTGATTGCAATAAAGAATTTTCTTTTGATGAATTAGAAATAGACCACATAAAAGCTTGGAGCAAAGGTGGAACTACAACTTTGGACAATGCTCAATTGCTGTGTAAACCTTGCAATATAAAAAAGTCTAATAAATAAAAAAGACCACCTATTCTTATGATAGGTGGTCAATTTTTTACGAAATTAATGATTTATTAATGGAATTTTCCACTATAACTATTCAAATTCTTATTTTTTGATGGTTTTTTATTTATTCTTTAATTGTTTTTATTTCAACTACCATAAGAATTGATGTCAAATATAAATTAATGATTTAACCAACTATTCAATACAAAAAAGGAATTTATGTCTGAATTAAAAGAAAAAGTTGTTGCATTTGCTGGGCATAGATATGAATGGCATTGTATTGGGGTTGAAGAAAAACTTTTAAATACTTTGGAAGAACTGATATGTAAGGGCTATACAATTTTTTATGATGGTGGATATGGTGCTTTTGATAAAAAAAGTGCTCAAATTGTTTTAAAACTCAAGCACAAATATCCTCATATAAAACTTATTAGAATTTTAACATATTACCATCATGACAAAGAAAAGTATGAACTTACAAATTGTTATGATGGGTCCATACTTCCAGATATTGAAGAACAGCATTACAAACAAAAGATAACAAAAAGAAACGAATGGATTGTTGATAATTGCGATATTCTTGTTTGCCATATAGAAAACACTTATAAAAGTGGAGCATATAATACAGTTAAATATGCCCAAAAACAAAACAAACCAATAATTTATATATAATAAAACTAATTGGTCTAAATTTTAATTTTGAATAATTACACTGCAAGTATAATTTGCTCCGTTACGAGTTTTTTCAAAATCTTTAAAATTATCTTTGTCTTGAATTCTTCTAAATGGGTCATATACAAATATTATTAAGTTTTCGACGTCTTTATGTTCATAATCGAACATATCTTTCTTTAATTGTTCGATTATTTCTTTTTCGTTTTTATCTGATTTCTTCAGCATTTTTATTTCAATATATATTTTTCTCTCAGGAAAACATATATCTATTATAGAGTAAGATCCCGCCCTTTTTGGCAACGGGTTTTCTCTAATAGCATCATTAAAGTAAAATTTAAAAAAAGCAAATAAAATATCTTGAACATCATATTCCTGTTCTATAGATATACCAGCTCTATCCGCATATCTGTTTTTTGTAATTTTTATTATGGCATTAGAAAAATTTTGCAACATATATATTATACTATCTTTCATTGAGTTTTCATATATATTTAACATTCTATCTTTTTCTAAAAGTTTCTTACTTACTATTAAATCATACACATCTGAACTATATTCATTTATTGGTATATTAATTTGAAAATTTCCAGAGCCCATGTTATATAAATATTTATAAACTAACTTATCATCTTCATTCATGTTCTCTATTTCATTTTTAAATATGTCTCTTAGAAAAGAGAAACATAAACTAAATACATATTTCTCCTTATTACGCTTCAACGTTTGATAAAATTGTATTACTTTATCCGCATACTTCATTTCCTTATCTGCTAGATGAACTCCTATGAATAAAGGAATTGATGAAGTGTAATTCATTTTTGCATTTGTATTAATACAGTTGTCTAATTGAGCAACATCAATATTAAGGTTTTTATAACCAGAGTAACTAATAGCATTTTCACCCCTATAGTCACCATCTGGAATCCCTATACCAAACAAATAACAATATAACCATTTTGTAGGGTTTTCAGTTGATAAAACTTGTTTTTCTTTATTTCGTAAAATATCTTCTAGATAAACCATAATTTATCCTCCATCCTAAGAATCATATCTCTATCTAGTCCTTCAATAGATTTCATTTTTTCTAGTAAAGACGTTATAAGCCAAGGATAAAGAGTTGTAACAGGTTTGCGTGCAGGTTTATAACTTCTATATGATAAATATGAAAACCAGTAAACTTGTCTGACTAAAGCATACATATCTTTAAATGTTGAATCTTTGTGTAATGTAAATCTTACAGGATTTTTATCGCTTCCTTTAAATTGCACTAATGCTTCATTACAGCTTATTCTGACATATTGTCCATCGCTGACATATTGCAATCCTTCATTTTTAAATAATCTGAAGTTATGAAAATAACCAATTTTAATAAGAGCATATTGGACATTATAATTTTCATACTTTTGCAATATATTATTAATCGCCTTAATTTCATATTTGTTGCTTGGTGATTTTGTTAGATGAAATATAAATCTTACATTTTCTTTAACTTTTACTTTTTCGATAAGATGAGAAATTGTTAATTCTAGCTTTTTAGCATACTCATTTTTATCTTCAAAGGAATAATAATCGGACAAAGGTACACAATCAGACTGATAATATTTACCATTGAATTCAAATACTGTAGCAACACCAAATATCTTTTTATTATCTTTATTTAGTGTAGAAGATATTCCAATAATAAATTCTTGTTTAATGTTGTCAAGTTTTTCAACAACCCAAGGAATACCGCCTAGTTTAGCAAATATATTTAATGAAATATTATTTAATGTAAATGGTAGCATTGTAGAACTTGCTAACATTGTTTCTAATCTAACTTCTTGTGTAGGGATTTCGTGATTAAAAAACTTAGATTTAGTAAATAGATATGGAGATTTATTATCTTCAATTTCCTTAAATTTATCTAAAACAACAACTATAGCCAAATCAATTCCTGATAACGATTTTGAATATATAGCTTCACGATAACTTTCAAGAGAAGTGGTTTTTGCTATAAATGAAATAAAATTAATTTTTGACAAATGAAATGTGTCAAGTAATCTGTGTTCAATTTTTTTAATGAAATCTTCTGTAACTCCTTGATGTTCAGCAGGACATACAATAGCAATATTATATTCATTCTTTAAATCCGAATAGTTATATGGCTTAAATTTTTTTATTGCTTCATTAACATAAAGTCTATCTCCATTCTGAACAAAAGAATCATCACAAAAATATTTAACAGGTTTGTTTAAGAATTTAGCATCGAAAACATCATTATCACTAGGTATTATATTAGTTTTGCAATAAGTAATAGTTAAATTATTGAATATAGTTTGATTATAAAGAACAGATTTTAGCCATGAATTAAATTTGTTTATTTCTTTATATGCATAATTATTAGATAATTGAGTTTTTATTAAAGTGTTATATTTATTAGATGTTTGTGTTGATTCTAAATATCTATTTAAAGCTTTCTTATTGGCAAAAATAATTTCATCCTTACCATTAAGACCCCGAGTATCAAAGCCAGAATTCTCCAATTCATATTTATTCTTAATAAACCTAGTCTTTAATTCAGTATTAACAACTATTCCATAAGTTTTTTGATCATTAAAACTATTAAAGTACATATTAAAAGATATAACTCTATATACAGCCAATCCTTCATCGGTATACAAGTTTGTTTCTTTCTCTATTTTCCAAACATTTGAATACTTATCCAACCAAATTATATATCCGTTAATCATTGACATTTTATAGATTATATAACTTTCAATGATACGACAAAAAATGAAAGGGTGTTCGTTTATATCAATCGTTGAAATTTTTGCACCAGAAATTAAATCTCCCATAGTCGAAAAATCTCTATTCCAATAGTAAACTTTATTCCCATCTCTCTTAAATATTTTGTCTTTATTCATTTCTTTTAGTTTTGCAAACCATTCTTTGTTTTCATAGTTTAATTCAGCGATTGCTATTTGATCTTTGTTAAATTTCAGTTCTAAATAGTTTAATTGTAAGCCGTTCATTTTCATCTCCTCTAAATCCATCGAGAGTGTTATCTCGTATATAGGAACATTATTACAACTTAATTATAGCATAAATCGGAAGAATTTGCCATAATTTCTAATTAAAAATCTTACAATATAGTTTCTATATTTTTAGATCTGATGGAATGCCTAATGAAAGACTATGAAATATAAAAAAATATTAAGCAATTCTAAACAAAATTATCTAAAACTATATAACACGAGTTTTGTCAGTATTTTAGGGCATTTAAAGGGATTTTATAACACGAAGAATGCCTAATAAACAAGTCTTTATCGTGCCTCTTAATCGAAGGGTCCGGGGTTCGAGCCCCCGGCAACCCA
>DVHV01000137.1 GCA_018711775.1 Candidatus Onthocola stercoravium
TTTAAAAGATTAATTGATGATATAGAAAAAGGCAGAATTAATTGTGTTATAACTAAAGATTTATCTAGATTAGGTAGAAATTATGTAACATGTGGATATTATGTAGATGAATACTTTCTTTTAAAGAAAGTTAGATATATTGCTGTGTTAGATCAGGTTGATACTTTTTTAAATAATGTTGGTAATGAAATGATACCTTTTAAATCAGTATTTAATGATATGACTAGTAGGGATAATTCTAAAAAAGTTCGTTCTATTTTAAGAAATAAAAAAGAAATTGGAAAATTTATTGGAAGTGAACCAAGTTTTGGATATATGAGAGATCCGGAAGATAAAGGACATTTATTACCTAATCCAGAAACTGCATTTATTGTGAAAAAAATATTTGAAATGGCAAATGATGGAACAAGTGTAAGTGATATAGCAAGTTATCTTAATGATTGTAAATATCCTACACCAAGTTTATATAAGAAAAAAGAAGGTTCAAAACAAAAGGTTAATCCGATATGGACTATTTCATCAGTAAAAAAAATATTAAAAAATCAGATGTATACTGGAGATATGGTCCAAAATGTTCAAACTAAATTATCATACAAATCACCCAAAAAAGTAACACTTAATAAAGAAGCATGGATAATTGTACCTAATACTCATGAACCTTTAGTTAGTAAAGAAGTATTTTTTAAAGTACAAAATAATGTTAAAAGAAAACCTAAAACACAGTCTAATAGGGAAAAAAGACTATTTGAAAATCTTATTTACTGCAAAGAATGTGGAAACACTTTAACAGTTACTTACCGAAAGAAGCAAGACTATTGGACTGTTAATTGTAATAGGTATTCGAGAGATCCAAGAAGACATTTATGTTATCCACATTTTATGCCATATGATAAGTTAGAAGAAGCGTTACTAGATACAATAAAAAATACTTGTAAAAAATATTTAGATAAGTTAGATATTAAGTCATTAGCAAAATTAGTTAATGATAAAAATAGTAAAAAAGAAAGTAATATGGAAGAAATTAATTATCTAAATAAAAGAATTAAAGAATGTAATTCTAAGATTGATATGTTATACGATGATAAATTTAAAGGTAATATTTCAGAAGATACCTATAAAAGATTATCTAGAGAAACAGAAATATTATTAAATCAATCTAAAGCAAGATTGGAAGAATTACAAAGTATAGATAAAAAGAAAATTGATTCTGCTAAAGAAATTAAAAAGTATGAAGAAAAAATTAAAGAATTAATTAATCTTGATAAACCAAGTAGAGAATTATTACAATCTATCATCGATAAAATAATTATAGATAAAGATAGAAATATTGAAATCTTTTATAAATTCAGTTTGTTAAATAATATTTGATTCATAGAAGTTAGTTCTATACTAACTTCATACATTTAAAGGCGAGATAATAAAAATATTAAAGTTTAGTTGCTTATTAACTTTGTGGTAGAATGGCACAAAGTTAGTGATATAATAATTCAATTAACTATTTTTAGTGAATTTTAAAAAGTTCCCACCGAGTTGGTGGGAAGTTTATAGTAAATATTAACTTGTGACCAAGTCGGGTACAAGTGATATTTAAAAAAATAATAACTTTAATCTAATTGATACGAAAATATAAAATTAAATTTTATTATGCATCTATTATAAAACTTGTGCTCATTGTGTGCATAAGTAAAAATATTAACTTCCCGACAGGATGTCGAGAAGTAGTTGATTTAATAACTATGTACCAAGTTGAAGCAATAATTAGTTCTATTATAAATAATTAAATTAAAAATCAGTGATATAATAGTAATTATCAATTTTAGGTGGTGATAATATGCATATAAATATTAAAACTATTAATAGAGCTATTAATCGAAAATTTTATAGGCCATTGAAAGATGGATGTATTTATAATGTTTCAAAATTAGATAATGAAAGAAGAGCAAAGCATAACGAAACAATCAGTTTATTAAAACAAGCTCACGAAACATTAATAAATGTTGAATATAATCTAAATATATATAATTTAGTTGATGCTAATACTTTGTTAAGATCTTCATTTGAATATATAATGATGGCAATGATGATTCAATTTGATGAGAATGTCTATAATGAATTCACAACACTTGGGATTGAACGTGATAAAACTAGAGTTTGTGAAATAATTGATAAGTTTAGAACACACATGAATGAAATTTCTGAAACAGCTTTTAAAGATATAAATCGTAAAGAAAAACTATCTATGTTAACAGAATTATATGATAAATTATGCAATTTTACACATAGTACTTTAATAGTAAGTACTATGTTAGAAATTAATAGTAAAAAAGAAAAAGAAATATTTCAATTACTAATGTATCAAAATTATTATTTCTTAAAAATGCTTTTATTTCTATGTTTGAAATATTTTACGAATGATAATGAGCATTATTTAGAATTGAGAAATGTTGGTTTTACTTATTTGTTTTTAATGGTTAATATTAACAGTAAACTTAAAGAATATAAGATAGACTTTTCAAAGTATAATGATTTATTATATTATGATAAAAATGATAAATATTTCGAAAATGATAAAAAAAGTATGGAAAAA